>CAYHRX010000121.1:0-8507 GCA_964359075.1 uncultured Chitinophagales bacterium | reverse complement strand
AACGTACATCGTCAAGCCGAACTTGGCGTACACGTCTCGAATCTGAGCAGATTGTTCGTCGAGTTGTTCCATGGTCACTCGAAGAGGCCTAACATATGATTATACTGCCAGTATATCCCGCAAGAATACTCTTGCATGCTATACTGCGGAAAGTCCGCTTCCCGAATCTACGCAAACGCTTGCAGAAAATCCAACCACGAAGGCACCAAGTCACGAAGTGAGTTTTGGTTTGATCTCTATCTCTTTTGGTGTCTTTGTGCCTTGGTGGTTAACAGTATCATGCCTCCCGCCTTGACTATTCCCCTAATGAATGCTATATTTTTGCTGTAATTCACGGCGATTCAATTACCAATGCCGACAGCAAGGAGGTAACGAAGACTTCAGCGTACATGTTCGATCAAATCCATCGCTCGGGAAAATGAACGCCAAAGTTCTGATCCTGAATCAGAACTACGAGCCGATGAGTATCATCAATGTCAGGAAGGCGATCGTGCTGCTATACCTGGGTAAGGCAGAGTTGATCGAGGCCAATGATGCGCTGAGAGTCCGCTCTGTTTCCATGACGATGCCGTTCCCGAGCATCCTGAGGCTGGGGGTGTATGTACGGGTCCCGTACAAGAAGATCATCCTCTCACGGAAAAACATCCTGCGGCGCGATGCCCACAAGTGCCAGTACTGCGGCAGGTCCGACCTGACGTTGACAGTAGATCACGTACAGCCAATTTCACGAGCAGGAGAGGATACGTGGGAGAACCTGGTCTGTGCATGCGTCAAGTGCAACAACAGGAAGGGCGACCGCAATCCAGATGAGGCGATGATGCCTCTCCGACGAAGGCCGATGCGTCCGAACCACGTTACGTTCATCAGGCACTTCGTCGGGTCGCTTGATGATCGGTGGAAGCCGTACCTCTTCATGCACTGAGAGAGCCCGTCGCACACAATCGCGACGGGATTTTTTGTATTCTGAAGGCAGTTCGGAATGAACCTAGTGCCGATTCCAAGAAAGTAGCTTGTGTTAAACAGTGCTTTCGTCATAGTGGAATCGAGCACTGGCCGTTTTTTTTGTAGGATGACTTGTTTGAAACGGCACTAGGAGTGGCTTGGCAACAAAGAAAACGATTCTCAGCGGGATGCGCCCTACCGGCAAACTCCATCTCGGCCATCTCGTTGGTGCGCTTGAGAACTGGGTGGCACTACAGCATGAGTGCAACAACTATCATCTGATCGCCGACTACCATGCGTTGACGACAAACCTCGACTCGTCCGGGGTCTATCAGAATTCGATCGACATGGTGATTGACTGGCTGGCGGCGGGTATCGATCCGGACAAAAGCCCGATCTTCCGGCAGTCGCAGATTAAGGAACACGCAGAGCTTCATCTCATATTCTCCATGCTGATCACTGCCGCGAGGCTTGAGCGAAATCCAGCGGTGAAGGATCAGGTGAGAGACCTGAATATCGAGAACGTCAGCTACGGTCATCTCGGCTATCCTGTGCTTCAAGCCGCGGACATCTTGCTGTACAAGGGCGATCTGGTTCCTGTCGGCGAGGATCAGGTTCCTCACGTCGAGATCTCGCGAGAGATTGCACGACGGTTCAACAACCAGTACGGGAATGTTTTTCCTGAGCCTGAGCCGAAACTGACGAAGTTCGCACGGCTTCCTGGTCTCGACGGGATGGACAAGAAGATGAGCAAGTCGTCCGGCAACACAATTCTTCTCTCGGATTCCCCAGATGAGATCAAGAAGAAGATGCGTACGGCCGTGACCGACCCTCAGAAGGTAAGGAAGAACGATCCGGGGAGACCGGAAATCTGTCTCGTGTTCACGTATCATGAAAAGTTCAACGCAAGTAAAGTGGCGGAGATCGATCGTGGTTGTCGGAGCGGGGCGCTGGGTTGTGTTGACTGTAAGATGAGAGTTGCGAACAAGATTGCCGAAACGCTCGCGCCTTTCCGAGAGAAGCGAGCTCACTATGAATTGCACCTTGGCGACGTGAGAAGTATTCTCCATGATGGCGAAGCAAGAGCACGCACACAAGCTCAGCACACGATGTCCGATGTACATGCGGCAATGAACCTGGGATAGCATCAATGAACAACCCTGAAGCGGAACAGATACTTGTTGTCCTGAGGGATCATATGGGACGCTTGGTGTCGGACTATAAGGTAAAGTCCCTGGCATTGTTCGGTTCGGTTGTGAAAAAGGAGTCAACTGAAGCAAGTGATGTGGACATGCTTGTGGAGTTCACGGAGCCGATTGGGTTCTTCAAATTCGTAGAGCTTGAAGCACTGTTAAGCGAGTTAGTCCATCGCAAGGTTGATCTCGTTACCAAGAATGCGCTGAAGCCAATCATGAGGGCAGAAGTGCAGCAGAACCTCATCCGGCTATGACGAGGAGCGCAAAGCTCTATCTTGATGACATAAGGGAAGCTGTTGCCAAGATACAGCGCTATCGGTGAAGCTGCTCGAAACATGCCTGGTGAAACCAAGGAGGCTCACCCGGAGATTCCATGGGACGCTATGATGACCTTTCTCCATTGCTCGAAATGATAAACAAGATTTGACTGATGAATGTATCGGGTCAAGCTCACAGAATTTGAAGGTCCTCTCGATCTCCTGCTCTTCTTCATCAAGCGGGATGAGCTGGATATCCACAATATCCCGATCTCCAAGATCACGCAGGAGTTCCTCGAGTATCTGCATCTCATGGCCACGCTCGATCTGGAGGCGGCCGGCGACTTCATTGTCATGGCAGCTACGCTGATGCAGATCAAGGTGAAGATGCTGCTGCCAAGTGTGGAAGGTTCGGAAGAAGAGGAAGATCCACGCGCCGAGCTGGTCCGCCGTCTGATTGAGTACAAGCGATTCAAGGAGATGTCGCTCCACCTGGAGAAGATGGATGACGAGCAGCGGAAGGTGTACTACCGGAGATTCTTCCACGCCGATCCCAGGGAACACCTTATTGATGAAGACGAAGACATGCTGAAAGATGTCACGCTCTTTAACTTCATCGCCGCATTCAAGGCTGCGCTCGACCATATGCCGAAGAAGGCGGTACACGAAGTGAATATGCTCAACGTCTCGGTGGATGAGCAGATGAGCTTCACTCTTGACTTCCTGCGCGTGAACGGCGAAACGACATTACTCAAGCTCGTCTCACACATGACAGAGAAGATCAGGATAATCGTTACTGTCATCGCCCTGCTTGAGATGGCAAAGAACAAGGTGGTATCACTCCAATCCGTCGAGGGCATCGATGATGTCGTTATCCGTCCATTCCACCACGACATGGTAGCCGCATGACGGAAGAATCAACACTGGGTTCAAGCCTTCCCGGTCTGAAGGAAACCCTTGAGGCACTGCTGTTCGCAACGGACGAGCCGCTCATGCTGAAGGAGATCAATGAGATCCTGCAGACGCTTGATCAGAGCGACCGACCGCAGCGCATTGGCGAAGAGAGTCTCCTCAAAGCGATCGAAGAGTTGAACAAGGAGCTTGAAGAGTCCAACAGAGCGTTCCGCATTGTGAAGGTTGCCGGTGGATATCAGTTTGCCACGTTGCCAAAGTTTGCACATTGGCTTGGCAGGATGGTGCGGGAGAGATCGAAGCGGAAACTCTCCCCAGCAGCCCTGGAGAGTCTTGCGGTGATCGCGTACAAGCAGCCGGTAACGAAGCCTGAGATCGAAGCGATCCGGGGTGTCGACGCCGACTACGTGCTGCATTCGCTTATGCAACGCAACCTGGTGACAATTGTCGGACGTGCAGCAACGCCGGGTCGTCCGTTGCTGTATGGAACGACGCGGGAATTCCTGAAACACTTCGGGTTGAATGACCTCTCCGAGCTTCCCAAGCCGCGTGAGATTGATGAGTTGCTTGCTGAGGCTGAGTTTGAGGTCGAGAAACGACTGCTTGCAGAACGCGAGGCAAAGGCCTCGGAAGAAGGCGATGAATCTGGAAGCGGCATTGCCAAAGAACCTGATCCCGGCAACATCGTTGTTGGAGAGGATGGGACTCTGCGTGAGATTGACGATAGCCAGACTCCCAATGTCGATGAGCTTTCCAAAGACCCCGAATGAGCCAGTAACTCCTCGATGTTCACGGGGTGCGGGCATCAGGATGCTGCACCCCATTTTTGTTTTGAGAAATCATGAAGCGCACTCCAAAGCCTGAGCAATCTCAACCCATTCGCATTAACCGCTACCTGAGCATGTGTGGAATAGCCTCACGTCGCAAAGCGGACGAGATGATCCTCCAAGGCAAGGTGGAGATCAACCACAAGGTGGTTCAGGACCTCGGCATCAAGATCGACGCGAAGCGCGACAAGGTGTATGTCAATGGCAAGCAGGTGGTGCAGGTGCACGACTTCGTCTATCTGGTCATGAACAAGCCCAGAGATACCATCACAACGCTGAGCGATGAGCGGGGACGGACCACAGTGATGAGCTTGCTCCATTCCAAGCATCGTGTCTTTCCAATCGGTCGTCTGGATCGGAACACAACGGGCGTATTGCTCTTCACGAACGACGGAGAGTTTGCAAACCATCTCATGCATCCGAAGTTCGAAGTCCCCAAGTCCTATCTTGTCACGTGCGAGACTCAGGTGAAGCACGAACACATCGAGCAATTGCGGAAGGGGATGCAACTGGAACACGGCAAGACTGCGCCGGCGGAGGTCTACGTGATACCCGGTGGGAAGGGAAAGGAAATTGGCATTACCATTCACGAGGGCCGCAACAGGCAGGTGCGCAGGATGTTCGAGAAGCTCGGCTATGAAGTGAAAAAGCTTGACCGTGTGGCTTATGGTCCCGTGCCCAAAGAAGGCCTTGCACGGGGCGGAACGAGAAGCCTCACACGCGGCGAGGTCCGCAGGCTTCGCGAACTCGCCGGCATGCCCGAGCAGTTGGGGGTAAAGGCATAACATTGCATACCGTCATGCGAAAGCCACACCTGTTGTGCATGCTTACGATCCTCGCGGTCTATTTCGCTGGTGCACAGGCACAACCCGTGCCTGCCGTTGAGCAGGTACGCGCGATTGCCCCGCCTCTTCATCCGCTGCCCTTGGAAAACCGCTCGGTTGGCGTAACGAAGTTCTCATTCATTGTCTATGGTGATACACGGGGAAGACGCGACGGCAAGGAACTCCAATACGAGCATTCACTGGTTGTGGATGCCATGCTGGCGACAATCAAGAAGATGGACACAACCTCGTTCCCAATCCGGTTTGTGCTTCAGACCGGCGATGCCGTGGTGGATGGACGCGAAGCGATTCAGTGGAACACAAGCTTCGTCGACCTGATAAACCGCCTCACGCAACAGGGCGGCATTCCATACTATCTCGCTCCCGGCAACCATGATGTAACAAGCGCGGCTGATCTCAAATCAACTGAGCGCCAAAGGGGTCTGCACAATTACCTCTCTGCAGTCAATCAGCTCATCCCGCCCGATGGTGTGCCGAGACGGCTGTCGGGGTATCCAACGTATGCGTTTGGGTATGGGAATGCATTCTTCATTGCATTCGATTCCAATATTGCAGACGATGAGACGCAGTTCGAGTGGGTGAAGAACCAGCTGGAAGGACTCGATCGAACTCGGTACCACTACGTTGTAGTATTCTGTCATCATCCGGCGTTCTCATCGGGTCCTCATGGCGGTGTCAAGGTAGAGCCTCCGACTGCCGAGATTCGGGAGCGGTATGTGCCTTTGTTCCGAAAACATCGCGTCTGCATTCTTTTTAGCGGTCATGAACATTTCTTTGAACATTGGGTGGAACGATACGAAGATGCCGGTGGCAAGAGGCAACGTCTCGATCACGTATTGACAGGAGGTGGAGGAGCGCCGCTCTATTGGTACACAGGCGAACCTGAACTCCAGGAGTATCTGAGGGACAACGCGACTGAGAGAGTTACTCTGGAGCATCTCGTCAAGCCAGGAATCGATCCCGGCGACAATGCCTATCACTTTGTCCTTGTCAAAGTGGATGGAGAGATGGTAAGTCTCGAAGTCATCGGCGTTGATTGGGGGCGGAACTTCCAGCCGTATCGCAGCAAGCGTGTGGAGTTGCAGGACGTCAAGTAACCACAGGAACCCGCACATGGACAGCCAGCATCTGCTTACCTATGGACTTATAGCGGCAGCGCTTCTTACGCTGTGGCTTCTTTTCAAAGTCGTGAAGAAGGTCCTTCTCGTCGTGTTGATAATCGTGGCTGTGGTTGGCATAGTGCTCGGACTGTATTTCAAGTACTTCTAACAGGCTGTTGAAAAAGGGGGTTTGCCACAGAGTCACGGAGACACCGAGGAAAAGTAGGTTTGATTCTTGAACTCTTTTCATCACATTCACTCTGTGCCTCTGTGCCTCCGTGGCCAAAAATTCTGTTTTTCAACAACCTGCTAACGGAAAGAGAGTTGCGTGTCCGGGTCATCGCTCAACCACAGTACACTCCTGGCCGTTGCAATTGATGAAGCGAAGAAGGGGCTTGCCGAAGGCGGCATACCCATCGGTGCAGCGTTGTTCGACAGTCAGGGCAAGCTTCTCGGGAAAGGACGCAACCGCCGCGTGCAGGAGAACGATCCCTCTGTTCATGGGGAGACGGATGCCTTCCGCAAAGCGGGAAGGCAGCGCAGCTACCGTGACAAGATCATGGTTACCACACTTGCCCCGTGCTGGTACTGTAGCGGTTTGATCCGGCAGTTCAATATCGGGACGCTCATCGTTGGCGAGTCGGTGAACTTCCAGGGCGGTATCGAATGGCTGAGGGAAAACGGCGTGGCTGTGATTGACTTGAACTCTGAAGAGTGTGTGGCAATGCTCGCTGAATATATCAAAGCACATCCCGAGATCTGGCAGGAGGATATTGGTGAGGAATGAGAGGAGAAATGGAGAACAGTGTCTATTCAACAACCAGCAATGGGTCCTATGCAACGCACAAAACTCTTTTCGGAATCGAGCCTCAAGCGCATCAAGGAAGCCGTTGAGGAGGCCGAGCGCAGCACATCCGGTGAAATCGTTCCGTACGTTGTGGAGATGAGCGACACCTACGAAGTTGCCGAGTGGCGAGCCGGTGTGCTGAGCGGCGTGATTGCGTTGGGGGTATTTGCCGCAGTCCGCAGGTTCACGGAAACGTGGCTGCCGTTTGACTTTGTTGAAATGGCGCTTGTTGCAATGCTCGCATCGGCGGCAGGTGCACTGCTCGCGCACTTCATTCCCGTGTTGCAACGACTGTTCACAGGGAAGCACCTCATCGATCTGCGTGTAAATCAACGGGCGGCACAGGCATTCATTGCGGAAGAGGTTTTCGCGACGAGAGACCGGACGGGCATCCTGATCTTCCTCAGTTTGCTTGAACACAGAGTGCTCGTGCTTGGAGATTCCGGCATCAATGCCAAGGTGAAGCAGTCTGATTGGGACGGCATTGTGCAGCTCATCGTCTCTGGCATTCGGGAGGGCAAGCCGGCTGAAGGATTGATCGCCGCGATCAAAGAGTGTGGCCGGCTGCTGGAACAGCATGGCGTTGCGCGCCGCGCCGATGACAAGGATGAACTGTCGGGCAACCTCCGGATGGACAAACCATGACGCTATTGAAACGACACACGTTCCTCGTTCCTATCGCACTTATCATCCTTGCTATCGGATGTGCCTTACACGGTCGCGCAGCCGAAGTGCCTTTCCTGGCAGGTCGTATCAATGATCTTGTTGGTATCCTTTCTTCCTCTACTCATGCCGAGCTTGAGTCGCTCCTGAAAGCGCACGAGGACTCAACTTCGAATCAGGTTGCCGTGCTGATCATCCCGAGTCTTGAAGGTGAGTCACTGGAGGAATTCTCTATCAAGGTTGCTGAGACGTGGAAGCTGGGGCAGAAAGGGAAAGACAACGGTGTCTTGCTTCTCGTCGCGAAGAATGATCGGAAGGTCAGGATTGAAGTCGGGCGAGGGCTGGAAGGCGACCTCACTGACCAGATAAGTGGAATGATCATCCGGCATGAGATTGTTCCGCGCTTCCGAGATGGTGACTATGACGGCGGAGTGCGTGCAGGTGCGTCGGCAATACTTGCTGCGGTCAAAGGTTCGTATTCGGCGGCCGAAGAGGAGGACGGAGAGTTCGGTGGTCTTGGTGCGAGGTTGGCTGCACTCTTGCTGTTCCTTGTGGTCGTAGGAATTTTTACAGCTGTTGCGTTGCTTTCCGAGGGGTTCGTGAGTTGGTTCCTGTATTTCTTCTTGATACCGTTCTGGGGAT
This sequence comes from uncultured Chitinophagales bacterium, assembly GCA_964359075.1. Taxonomy (GTDB): domain Bacteria; phylum Bacteroidota; class Ignavibacteria; order UBA10030; family UBA6906; genus UBA11986. The sequence continues at coordinate 276 of CAYHRX010000121.1, read as the reverse complement.
TATTCCCTCCTGCAATACTCGGCGCAACGGTGGGACTGCCATTGTTTGGAATCTACGTCGTTGGGTTCTTGATCGTCAAGATGTGGCTCCGATCGAGCGACAGGGGCAAGGCGCTGCTCAAACGAGCGACGAAGGGTGGATTCCTCACTTCATCAACTGGTGGGGGCTGGTCACGCGGATCATCGTGGTCATCATCATCAGGCAGCAGCTTCTCTGGTGGCGGGGGAAGCTTCGGCGGTGGCGGCTCTTCGGGGAGTTGGTAGATCAATCAATAAT
>CAYHRX010000120.1:0-8531 GCA_964359075.1 uncultured Chitinophagales bacterium | reverse complement strand
GGAGGTCTCCCAACACCCATGGCGGCCAGGAAAGAACTTTTTGGACAGCCTCGGAAGGGGGGATGAGTTGTGAGGTGCACCTTGAAAAAGACTCCTCATGGTTTCTCCTCCTCCAAAAAACATAAAAGCCGATTCTCTAACTAATGACCTGCAGAGAAACGGCTCGAAAGGAGAATGAGACTTATCTTTCCGTTTCCCTACGCTGGTATGGTCCAGATCAGGTTCTTGTGCCAATGGCACCCAGGGTTTGATCTCAGTCCCGCTGTATGTTTGTGTCGGGACACCCCTAACGGTTCTGCTCAAATATACAACTGATGGGAGAAGGACGCAAGTGATGGACGAAGTCTATGCCTGTCAAAACGTTTTGATCCTGAACGCCCTGTACGCATAATGCAATGGCTCGTCGATCTGAAGGTCCCATTGCACTGTCCCGCTCATGTCCACTTCGATGACTCGCTGGGCAAGACCGTAGCAGATAAGCGTACTGCCGTTCTCGAGTCGCTGGGCAAAACCAAGCGCAGAGCCGTACAAAGGCGGGTCGTGCCGATACTCCCACACGAGCTCGGCTGTGTGCGTGCTCTCGTCAAGCCTGTACTCCACCGGACGGCTGAGCGGAGGGACGTGCAGGTTGCCGTTATCGAAGAGGATGATGTTGCCGTTGGCAAGTCGCCGTACCCCGTGCTGATGTGAAAACCCGCTGAGCGGATCGTTGACGAATCTGAACTGACTCCTTCTCCCTCCCAGCCTCCAGATAATCCCGCCCGTCTGTGTGTTGATCTTTGTAACTTCATCCATATTCCTGAAAGACACCAGCATGTTCCCATCGGCATCAAGCTCGATGGCGTTGCCATGCCAAGGGTTCACGTTGAGGGCAGTGAGGTCAATGTCGGGTGCGGCATCGGTCACCTGGAGATGATCGAACGTACTCCACGTGAACGGTGTGCCGACGCTTCGCTCGTACTCGATGTTCATTCCTCTCACCCGCGCATTCTCACGCCCACCGTACGTCCGAAGATCCATATGCCGGAACTCGATGCTGAACAGATAGTAACCTTCATCTGTCATCCTCAGCTCATGCGGGCCGGGCTCAGTCGACAGGCGCGGGATGATGTCCCGGAGGATGGTTCCGAACTTGTCCATTTCATAGAAGCGAGATGGTGACGCATCTACGGATGTGTAGGCGGTGTAGTGACCGTTCGGCTGTCGCTGGAAATCGACCACACCCCCGACAAACCTGCGGTGCCAGACAACATTGCCATCATTGTCCACGATGAGTGCAAAGTGCTTGCCGGCCGGAATCGATGACACAATACCGAGCATAACGTAGCCCGGCGTTGGGTTACCGTGTGCAATGATTGAGAAGCGGGGGAAGTCAGGAGGTATCGGACGGCTCATCGAAGGCAAGTCGGACTCAGAGGAAGACTGCGGCACTTCGCTGCATGATGCAAACGCCCATGCAATCATCACCACAACCGGTGGCAACCATCTCAGCGAGGACATACCGACACCCTTGGAAATGAACAGACACATCCACGGAATAAACACACCTCTCTCCCCACAAGTTGCAGCCCCATTGCATGGAGGTTCGTTGCGCCAGGCGCCGTGCTACTCGGGAATCTTCACTGCGCGGAGGAACTTCGCGCTCTCTTCCGGGAGCATCGTGTTGATGAACATCCCGCTTCCCATCTCAAAACCCGCAGTCCTGGTGACGCGTGGGATGACGGCAACGTACCAATGGAAATACTCCGTGTTCCTGTCGTTGGTGGGGATGGAACGAATGGAGAGATTGAAATCGGGATCGCCGAGTCCGAAGTAGAGCTTTCCAAGGAATGTCTTCAGTGTAAAGGCAAGATCCACTATCTCTGCGTCCGAGATTTCGTCGAAGGACGACATGTGCCGGCGGGGGAATATCCACGTGTGGAACGGCGACAGCGCTGCATACGGATGGAACGCCACGAAATGTTCACTCTCAACAATAACTCGCTCTCCTGAGGAGAGCTCCTCCTTCAATGTACGACAGAAAAGACACTCGCCTGTGTCATCCAGAAAGCGGATGGCTTCCTCCATGCGCGTCCGTATCTGTGTCGGAACGATGGGTGTCGCGGCAATCTGCGAGTGTGGATGCGCGATAGAGGTGCCGGCAGCTTCGCCATAGTTTTTGAAGATCACGATTGCCTCAACCCGCAGGTCCTTCCGGATGGCAGCATAGCGCATGCGATACATGGTGATGATCGCGGCAACGTCGGGCAAGGAGAGGATCGCTGTTGTCATATCATGACGTGGATGTTCGATGATGACCTCATGGAACCCGATCCCGGCAATTGACCGGTTGAGTCCGTCAGTCTTCCGAACCCTCTCGCCGGTCGGACACAGCGCGGGATACTTGTTGGGCACAGCCCGGACCTTCCACGTGCTCCCTTCTCGAATCTGCTCGGAGTCAACAACAGCCAGATGTTCGTTTCCCGGACAGAACGGACATTCCGGGTGATATGCCGGGAGAGGAGCGGATTGCCTCTTCGGTTGCACAAACTGATCAGGGCGACCTGCCCGCTCCGTTGCCATTATTACCCAGTCTCGGGTAATCAGATTCTGTCGTAGCTCAGACATAGAAAGGTGTAAGTTTGGTCTGGATTAGTTTTTCGGCCTGCTTGAAGTCTACTTCTTCAGGACTGTCGATGGTTGCACACAACTCCTCAAGAATGCCGTCCTGTACCTTTCCTCGTGACAATGCCGCTGAGTAAGGGACGCGATGAAATGTTACCATGGAATATTTGGGAATGAACGTTTCCGGAAAACGCTGTTGTAACTCCTGCTCAACCTTTTTCTTCAGCAGGAACTGTGGCTGTGCAACAAGATCCCTCATCTCAACAAAATTCTCCACGGCAAGGTCGGCAATTGCATCTGCATTCTCTTTCCGCAGCCGTTCAAACTCCTGGAATATACTTCGCCACGCTTCTTCACCTGAATCCGCACCCCTGATTCCCATCTCCTTCCTTCCCAAACACTCATCAAGGTGTGTGCAGTCTTCAAATGCACAGTTCATTCCCTGGCCAAAGAATGGCACAATGGCATGCGCTGCATCCCCAAGAAGCAACGCTCTCCCTCCGACGGACCAGGGTGTGCACTTGACTGTCACCATCGCTCCCGTAGGATTGGAGAAGAACTCTTCTCGCAGCCGAGGCATCAGCGCAGTTGCGTCGGGGAATTGCTGCTTGAAGAACTTCTGTGCTCGTTCGGGCGTGTCCAGCGTGTCAAAGCTTTGCTCGCCCTCAAACGGGTAGAAGAACGTGCACGTGAAGCTGCCATCGATGTTTGGCAGTGCGATCAACATGAACGTCCTGCGTGGCCAGATGTGGAGAGCGTTCTTCTCGAGCAGCCAGCCGCCGCCGGGACCCGGAGGAATGATCAGTTCCTTATACCCGTATTCAAGGTACCGCTGTGCGTAGTTGAACCGTCTCGATCTCTGCATCTCCATCCTGATCGCCGAGGCAGAGCCGTCCGTGCCGATGACCGTATGCGCCCGGACTGTTGTTTTGGCGCCTGTTGCTTCATCGAAGACGCGCAGCTCTCCCGTGCTGAAGTTCATCCCTGTGCATTTCTGATTGAAGTGCAGCCTGACGGTTGGATGTTTCTCTGCCTCGTCCATCAGCGCCATATTAAGCTGACCGCGTGAAGTCGCATAGATGACTTCAGTGTCATCCTTCCCGTAACGCTGAAAGGTCAGCTCACCTGTCGGTGAATGCACCATTCGTCCCTTCATCGGGATTGCGATCTTCATGATGCGATCGTAGACGCCGACGTCTTTCAGGGCATGAATGCCTCGTGTCGAGAGCGCAAGGTTGATGGAGCGCCCACCACCGATATCGACCTTCCGCATATCCGGCCGGCGTTCGTACACGTCAACCGCAAAGCCACGCTTCGCCAGGTAGATGGAGAGCAGCGGTCCGGCGAGCCCCGCGCCGATGAGTGTCACTTTCTTGTTTGTTCCGTTCATAGTCAGCTCACTTGAAGCTGCCCTTTCATGATTGTATCCTCCACTCTGGGTGTAGCACGTCATTGAAGGTTTGTACAAACCGATACACATCCAGATATGTGTTGTAGAGCGGAACAGGAGCAACGCGTATCACGTCCGGCTCGCGCCAATCACAGATTACACCCCGGTCGGTGAGTGTGTTGAAGATTGCCCTTCCGTTCCCCGACACGACGAGCGAGAGTTGGCACCCACGTTCGGCGGGATCTCTTGGAGTGATGACTCGTACACGACCGCTGAGTCTCGGTTCAATCAGATGCTCAAGGTAACCTGTAAGCAGCTCGCTTTTCTCTCTCAGTTTCTTCATCCCCACCTCATCAAAGATCTCCATTGAAGCTCTGAGTGCAGCCAATGAGAGAATGGGAGGATTGCTCAGCTGCCAGCCTTCGGCTCCCGGGATTGGGTCGAAGTCGGGACCCATGAGGAAACGTGTCTTCTTGTTCTGCCCCCACCAGCCAGCGAAACGTGGAAGCGAAGGGCTGTCGCCGTGATGCTCATGGACAAAACATCCCGCAAGACTTCCCGGCCCTCCATTGAGATACTTGTATGAACACCAGACTGCAAAGTCCACATTCCATTCATGCAGCTTGAGTTCAATATTGCCCGCGGCATGGGCGAGATCGAATCCAACAATGCAACCCTGAGCATGACCGGCATGAGTGATACGCTCCATATCGAATACCTGGCCGCTGAAGTAGTTCACGCCACCGAGGAGAATGAGCGCAATGGTCTCGCCTTCCTCTTCGATCAGTGCTTCGATGTCTTCTGTCCAGAGTGTTACCTCCCCCGTACGTGGGATAAGCTCAATAAGTGAACGGCTGGGATCAAACCCATGAAACGCCATTTGCGACTTGACTGCATATTGATCGGAAGGGAATGAATCCTTCTCAATGACGATCTTGTACCTCGTGGACGTGGGACGATAGAACGACACCATCATGAGGTGGAGATTCACGGTGAGCGTATTCATCACTACCACTTCAGATGGCTTTGCACCAACAAGGCGAGCCGTCTGTTCCGTCAGCAGCTCATGGTATGTCATCCACGGGTGCTTTGCGTGGAAGTGTCCCTCAACGCCAAGCGTCGCCCAGTCTGTCAGCTCCTGTTCGATGAATGACTTGACGGACTTGGGTTGAAGGCCGAGGGAGTTTCCGCAAAGGTAGGTGCACTCGTTTCCATCGCTGCGTTTGGGGATGTGAAAACGGGAACGGTACTCTTTGAGAGAATCCAGGGCATCCAGATCATCCGCCATATACTTATTGGGTGTGCACATGTGTATTCGTCCAAAGTCATGGAGTTTCGTGCCGATTTCCCAACCACTCCAGCGCCGTCCCACTCATCAATCGCTGCTTCACCTCATCGCTGAGTTTGTCCATCGACGCAATCATCTTACCCGGTTCTGCTTCACCGAGTGGAAAAGGATAGTCAGAGCCGAGGGCAATCTTCTCGGCACCAACCAGGTCAATCAAGTGCCTCAGCATTGCAGGATCGTGCACGAGTGAATCGAGATAGAATCTGCCAAGATACGAGCGGGGATTCACCTTGTTGTCAACTGCGCACAGGTCCGGACGGACATGGAAGCCATGCTCGATGCGTCCGATTGTTGCGGGGAATGCGCCGCCGCCATGCGCAAACGCAACGCGCAGCTTTGGCAGCCGCTCGAACACCCCGCCAAAGATCATCGAACAGATCGCAAGCGATACCTCCGCAGGCATCCCGACGAGCCAGGGGAGCCAGTATTTGGGCATGCGTTCTTTCCCCATCATGTCCCACGGATGAACGAAGACTGCAGCGCCAAGCTCTTCCGCCGCCTGGAACACAGGGAATAGATGTTCGTCGTCGAGGTTCCAATCGTTGACATGCGAACCGATTTCGATTCCAGCGAGACCGAGTTGCTTCACGCAACGCTCAAGTTCTTTGACTGCAAGGTCGGGCGCTTGCATCGGTACGGTACCAAGTCCGATGAACCGCTTCGGATACCGAGCGACAACACCAGCAATGTGGTCGTTGAGCAGCTTGGAGACATCAAGCGCGTCGGCTGGCTTTGCCCAGTAGCTGAACATGACGGGCACGGTTGAGAGCACCTGCACATCCACTCCGTGCGTGTCGCAGTCGTTAATGCGTGTAGCAGCATCCCACAGATTTTCCTGTACCTCGCGGAAGAGGTTCCCGTCAACCATCATGCGCGCGCAGCCAGGCTGATGGTGTTCCATGTTCACCCAGCCCCCGTAGCCGTACTTCTCTTTGAGATCAGGCCACTCCTTCGGGAGGATGTGCGTGTGGATATCGATTTTAACGGGAGTATTGTTCAACGTGCCAGACAATGACCAACTGTGGGAGGGCAAGAAGGTTACAATCGAGGGCACTCTTAACGTGCAATCGGGAGGACGCGTACCCTTGCCCGTGTTTCATCAAGAACAACAAGTGCCCCGGACTCGAGTGCTGCCGCATGCGTTCGAAGTGCCTCGACAACAAGGATCCCCAAAGATTTTGGCAACACATCCTGGAATCTGATGAGGAAGACACTCGGACCGCTTGCACGGGTAAGCGCCAACAATGTGCCAAAATCAAGATCCTGCGTTAGCAGGACGAATTTGTGCTCACGCGCCCAATCCAGAATTGTCCGATCGGTGGCACGAGGATCTCCGACTGATATCCAGTGCTTTGCCGTCCACCCATGCTCGGCCAGCAGGTCTACCCACTCGGGAGAAAGATTCATGTCGATGAGAACCTTCAGGGTCTCGTGAAGGGCAGTTCAACTTCTTCCACGCGCCATGCCGCGTACGCGAGGGCTTCCTTCAAGTCCTCTTCTTCAAGGTAGGGATATGCCTTCAAGATTTCACCGGATGCATGGCCTGAAGCCATGAGGCCAAGAATCGTTCCGACTGTTATCCGCATTCCCCTGATGCATGGCTTGCCCCCCATAACGTTGGGGTCAAATGTAATACGATTCAACGTTGTCATGTCGTTCCTCCGTTGGAGATCCCATCGTAATTTACTGACATTTCAAAGCAGGAGCAACACTTGATGGAAGCCTTTCTGCAGGGATCTACGCCGGCTTCGGTGGTCGTTCCATTTTCATCCCGCACTTCTTGCATGTGCAATGCTCGGGCGTGTTGTAGAAGCGGTCGAAGATCGGCGGCAGCTGTGTGACGATGTTTGTCAGCTGCATGTATTCCTCATACAACTTGTTGCCGCACTTCTCACAGAACCACAGGAAGCCGTCAAGCTCGCCCGGTGTTCGTTTCCGCTCAACAACAAGTCCCACTGTGTTTACCGGTCGTTGAGGCGAGTGCGGCACCTTTGGCGGCAGCAGGAAGATCTCGCCCTCGCGAATAGGAACGGTCCGGGGAACGCCATCTTCCACAATTTTGAGCGTGATGTCTCCTTCCAGTTGGTAGAAGAACTCCTCGCCTTCGTCATAATGATAGTCCTTGCGGGCATTCGGCCCGCCAACGACCATGATGATGAAATCGGAATCCTCGTATACCATCTTGTTCCCGACAGGCGGCTTTAGCAGGTGGCGGTGCTGGCCGATCCAGGCCTTGAAGTTAATAGGGGAAGAAAGCTTTGGCATAACTGCCTCCAGGTTTTAGTTTATAGAGTCCTTAGAGTTTATGGAGTCACCGTAGAGCCTTGATGAAACCCGAGATGACTTTGGAAACCTCATTGCTCTGGACATAAAGCTCATCGAAACCCTGTTGGGTAAGGTACCCTTGATCGAGTGCAATGTAAAGCCCGGACTGCACTTCTGCCAAAGAGCCATGAGCGATAAACAAGAAGTGCGCAAACTCCTTGTCAGTGCGGCGAGCAAAACCTTCAGCGATGTTCAACATAACAGACATCGCGGCCCTTCGAACTTGGTCGCGCAACGAGAAGTCTTTTGAGAACTTCCCTTCCTTGGTAATCCTATACACACAGTTCACCAGCACTCTGGCCTTCTGCCATGCTATAATATCTTCGAACCGTTCTATCTTTCCCATCTCAAGCTGTTCACGCAATCTTTAACAACTCTAAAGACTCCAAGGACTCCATAGACTAAATCGTCGCTATTACTTTCAACTCAATCGCTATCGGCGTTGGCAGTGCGTTGACTTCAACCGTTGTTCTGCACGGTTTGTTGTCCTTGAAATACTCGCCATAGACTCGGTTGAACGTAGTGAAATCCTTCTTCATGTTGGTCAGGAACACTGTCACGTCCACAATCTTATCCCAATTCGAACCCGCATCCTCGAGGATGAATCGGACGTTTCGAAAAACGGAATGACACTGAGTTTCAATGTCGTACGAAACAATGTTGCCCTGCTTATCAAGGTCAACTCCTGGAATCTTCATCGTCCCTCGCTCCCTAGGACCGACACCTGAGAGAAAGAGTAGGTTGCCAACCCTCCGTGCATGCGGATACATTCCCACAGGCTCCGGCGCCCGCGAGGACATCACAGAATCGCTACCATCTTTGACTGACATCCGACTCCCGACTCAATGAACTCAATGAACTCTA
>CAYHRX010000119.1:0-8546 GCA_964359075.1 uncultured Chitinophagales bacterium | reverse complement strand
TGTTCAGAAAAAATATACCAACATAATGGCCGTTTGTCAAGGAACGGTCACGACGCGGGTCCTCCTTTCCATCGCTCCCACACCCAGACAACAGCAATAGATGCGGTGATGGCGACCGATGTGTGCACGAAGGAACCGATGAACCTCTGATGGTGCAGCAGATCCAAGACAACTCCGTACAGCGTGAAGATCAGAATGTACTGCAGAACAAACGTGAGCAACGAATGTCGACCAAGGAGTTCAATCGCCGCGGTCGCACGGTTCTTCATCTGCTTGCGCTCGAAGAACCACAAACAGAGGAGAGTAACAACCAGTACGCCAGCAAAGCCAAGCAAGATATATGGCGGCTGGGCCGGGAACTTGTACCGATCGTCCACCAGTGCTTTGATGTATTCGATGGGAGATAGACCTGACCAAATGAAGCTGACGACGGCACAGATAACAGCCACCACTGATGTAGTGACGAAGAGAGAGCGCATCTCTCGGTCACGCACCTTTTCGAAGAGGAACTCCCCAAACGATAAACCGACAAGATAGAACGATGAGAATTGGAGCACCGGAAATGTGTCTGAGCCGGGATGGCCGGTAATAACATCCTTCCACACGAAAATGGTTTGATGCACGTGTACGTTGGAAAGGATGAATCCCAGTGAATACAACGCCGGGACAATGACGAACCGAAGCCACAGCGGGGCACGTCTCCACCAGCGCAATACCCATGGGGTGATAAGAAGGATGACGAGGTAGAAATTCAGCACTTCTATCCAGTAGCCAAGACGCTGGTAGAGGAGGCGTGAGATGATTTGCTCAATCGGCGCGCGCTCATATGTGTCAATCACAATGACAAGAAACTGGTGGACAACGAACACATAAAGCGCACGCCTCCAGACACGCCACTTGAGTCGTTGAAACCGGTCGGCATTCTCCAGCTGATCGAAGTACACATATGCCATCGTCATACCGAACACCCAGACGAACAGCGGCGTAGATACTTTGGTGAGGAACAGGATGCTGTCTACCAGGCGATGTTCCAGACTGGACATTGCCTCCCACGAGGGGAACAGCTGCATCCCATGCGAGAAGACAAGGAGAACAAGCGCGACGCCGCGCGCGCCATCGAGTGCCCGAAAGCGCGGGCGTACCGTGGCTACGGGATTGGGTTGTGGTGATAGATGCGGGTCCGACAAACTCAGTCACATTAGGAAGTCAGAGCTCTCCCCTATAGGGGAGTTCAGGAATACGATTCAAGATAGGCAAAAAAAAATCCGCGCTCAACTTGAGCGCGGACGATCCCATCTGCGATGGCAATACTTCACCATCCTTCGTCGCCTGAGGCAAGACAGGCAATCAGATCCTCTTTGCTCATTCTCGCCACGGCGGCACACAGCGCCTTCCCCTTTTTCCACAGTACCACTGTACGACCGTCGGACTCAGTCTGTGCAAACCACCCGGTACGGGCAAGATCGTCTTTCGCCGCTGCAGGCAGACCCAATTTCTCGCCCTCCATGACGGTTGCGAGACACGCCTGATAGATGTAAACGACCTCGTCTTCGTGTTTGTAGACAAGATGCGCTAGCTTTGTGCCTGCGTGTTCATTCTGCACACCGCCAATCAGCCTGCAGTCTTTCATCCTCGGCAGATGCACTGCGTAGTCGGTAATCCCCGCGAAGAACTCCTCCATCCGGTCCCGCTCGCCTGACACGAGCTGCGGCTTGATCTCGCCATTCACGACGCCGCGATAGTTCGTGAGCGACTGGAGGATGACGTCGTTTGAGGCGAACGCTGCCCGGGATGTCGGGTTGTTTGTTGTGGGTTCTTTGATGAAGATGAAAACAGCGGCAAAGCCGAGGGCTAAACCGATGGCGGGTCTGACGAAGGGCCTGTGGAAGAACTCAGCAAGCCGGCCGACCCGAGGCGCTGTGGTTTCTTGGGAAAGGCTCTCAGTAATCCGTTGTGCAACGTGGGCTGGAGTGTTCACTCGCCGTGCGCGCATCCGGACAACAGACTTGGTTGCCGACTCCGCCTCGTACTCATACCAGCATGGAGGGCACTTGCGACCGTGCTCTCGAAATGCCATCAATTCACCTTCGCTCAGCTGAAGGTCAACTGCTGCGCTGATCAGATCCTGAAAACGTCTACAATCCACACAGAATCACAATGTTAACAAGAGTTCTATCCTGGCACCTTATCGTTTAATCTTCGGTAACGTAGCCACGCTTCTTTGCATAGTGCGTCAACTGCTCCCGCAACAATTTCCTTCCCCGATGTAACCGCGACCGAACAGTCCCCAACGGACAATCTACAAACTCCGCGATCTCTTCGTAGCTCAACCCCTCGATATCGCACAGGATCACCACCGTGCGGAAGTCGTCCGGCAATGATGCGATTGCTTTCGTGACGTCATCGTCAAGCAGATTCCCGTAGAGTGTCTCCTGCAGGTCGTTCGGTCCCGTAGACTGATCGCGGACTGTACTGTAGAAATCCTTGACCTCATTATAGTCAACTGTATCGGGTTCTTTTGTCTCTTTTCTGTACCGGTTAATGTACGAGTTCTTCATGATTCGGAACAACCACGCCTTGATGTTAGTTCCCTTCTCGTACGAATGCCAGAACCGATATGCTTTGAGATAGGTTTCCTGCACGAGATCATCCGCATCGGCGGGGTTGTTCGTCATGCGAAGAGCGTAGTTATAGAGCAGATCCATGTGCGGCATGGCCTCCCGCTCGAACTCCTGGTGCTTTTCACTCTTTGCAGAGAACGTCATGTCTGGACTGTCAGGAATGGCTGCGTTGGGTCCGACTCACCACAGAGCTAAGGTAAGAGAATGCCCCTCCACTTTCAAGCAAAACCCGTATGGCGGTTACTCGTGCGGAAGTTGAAGAATATCCAAGATATCAGAGAGTGGCAGGGATTGGCTGACAGGAAGATGGTCTGCGGTTACTGTCCGGGCTGCGCCATCGATGGTTTGTAGCGATCCGAATGTGCTCAAGTCGCCGAGGTCTTCTATCGTCACAATCACGCTGCCCGAATTTTTGTTGAGCTGTGGGTCGATGACAAGCCCGATGTCTGCCGCGTGCGACCAGCCGTTCGAATGACGAAGCCGGACATCCCGGACGATGATATCGTAGATGCGCTTGGCATTCTGCGGAAGATGTGTGTAGTAGTCGAGATCAACATCCTGATATGACCCGGTGCCGATTGCCTGAAGTGCAGAGAGTATCGCAACGTAGTTAAGCTTGCGTATGAACTTCTTCTCGGTGTCCTTTGGCCAGTGGCCCGATTCGATAAGCACGGTGCTTGTTCCCCACCGCTGCATGTTGTCGCCAAACGCTCGCGGCTCAAACGTATCATCGTAGCAGGCAAGGTGGCCATGTGCAACCTGACCAAGCGTGCGCGCAATCAGCGCCGCGACACGCATCGCACGCAGACGTACGGGCGGCCGTGTCTTCTTTTCATCCAGCGCTGGCGCAAGCAGCGCTATGGCAGTAACATTCTTCGAGCTTCCCACCGAGCTGAGATCCTGGTCGTGGAGGTTGAACCCAAAGGTCGGCTTCAGTCTTCGCTGCACTTCGCGCAGGAGCCGAGCTTCGGGTGTTGCAAGATCAAGCGCATCGCGGTTCATATCTATTCCAACGGCTGTTCGTCGATCGACGCGTTCAGTTCCGTCAGGGTTGAGCATCGGGATGAAATGCAGCGTCAGATGATCGAACATCTCACCAATCCATTTCTCTTCCGCCGCGCGGGAGATGAGGAAGGCGAAGATATCCATCAGCGCCAGCGTAGCGGTCGATTCATCACCATGCATTTGAGACCACAAAAGGACTCTCTTGTGCCCGTGCCCGACCGTAACCATGTTGATGCTGCGTCCCTCAAGTGAGGAGCCCAACTCTTCCAGCCTCATCAGCTTATTGCTCTTCACAACTAGTTCGAACAGTTCTGAGAAGATCGTTTCATGCTTACAGTTCTTCGGGGTGAGATGGTCGAGTCGGTATTGCTCGTAGGTAGAGAATAGGTGCTTCGCAAGTGCGTTGAGGGTCATGGAAAATCAGGAGACTAAGAGGGTAGTGTAGAATATAAGGGCAAGGGGGTCAATTCTCCTTCTGCTCTTGCTCAAGCAGCTCGAAGTACTTCTTGATCAACTCCTCATAGTCCTTCGCGTAGCCTTCGTCGAGTGCCTTTAGCATGTCCTGGCGCAGGCGAGTCTTTCCTTCTTGAGTCGTAAGGTCAATTGTGCCGGGACTTTTCCGTGCAACGTCCTTGCCGGATTTGGCTTTGCGTTTCTTCTCGAAGTCTCGTTCCCGTGCAGACCGTTGTGAGTCAAGGAGGCGGGAGATTATGCGATCCTGCTTGCGGAGGGTTTCGGGGTTTACATTACCTTGAGCAAGGTCTGTTTGCACCTCACGCATCTCCTGTGCGATCTTGTTCAGGTCGCCGAGCATCTTGCTGAGGTCGCCTGACTGCGCCGCCTCCTTTGCCAGCTGTTCAAGCGATTTTCTTACCATGCCTTGCTCTCCTGCCAGTCGGGCCATCTCTGCGGCTTGCTGCTGGCTCATGCCGAGATTCTGCGTCCCTTGGTTGATCCCCTGCTGCTGTCCCGTGAGGCTCTGCAATCGTTGCATGAGTCCAGCCATGCCCATACCCTGTCCGCCCTGGCCCTGCATCATTGCGTTCATCGCGTTCTGCAGCTGACTTGCAGCTTCGTTCAGAGAGCCCATCGCAGAGCCTTGCTGCTGCCCGGCGCTTTGCCCATTACGCAGCTCAAGCGATTGCATGGCGTTGTTCATTTCCCTCATTGCATCACCGATGGACTTCCCCATCTCCGGGGAGATGCTGAATGTCTTCTGCGAAAGCTTGGACATGCCGTTGGCGACATTTGCAAGGTCGCGCATGATCTCCATCTGCTCGGCTGCATTGTCACGGAAGCGATGTGAGTTCTGCTCAAGTTGCTGCGATTCGTTCTTTAGAGCTTCCTGCCGCTTAGAAAGTTCCAGCAAATCCTGCACTGAGCGACGCATCTCATTCACGATCTGCCGCTGCTGGTTCTGCTGCATCGCTTTCTGTACCTGCCGCATCTGCTGCATGAACTGCCCCATCTTCTGCATCGCCTGCTTCTGGCCGTTCATTGCCTGTTGCAACTGCTGTTGTTGCATCTGCTGGGCAATCTGCTGCATCTGGTGCTCAAGTTGGCTCTGTTCCAACTGCTGTTGAGCCTGTTCCATCTCATCAAGCGGCATCTCGGTCGGGAACTCCTCCATCTTCTTCTGGAGGTCGGCAAGCTCCTTCTGCAGTTGCTCGAGTTGCTTCTGCAAGTCCTTCTGCTGTTGTGCCAGCTCGTTCAGTCGTTGCCTGTCCTCAGGATTCGTCTGCTCGGTCTTCTTCGCCAGTTCCTCCTGTTGTTTCATTAACTGCTCACTGCGCTTTACAGCTTCGTCCAGCTTCTGCTCAATCTGGATGCGCTTCAGCAGATTCATCGTCCGTTCGATGCTCTTGCGGAAGTTCTCTTCGGAGAACTGGAAGTTCTGGAGCGCTTGCTTCATCTGCTCGGGGTTCAACTGCTGCATGGCCTGCTGCATTTTCTTCATGGCCTCGGCGAACTCCGGTGAGTTCATCTGCTCCATCATCTGTTGCAACTCCTGGTACTTCTCCAGAGTCTCCTTCGACAGTACCTGGTTCTTCTGCATCTGCTCTACCATCTTCTCGACGGTCTTGTTCACTTCCTCCATCTTCTTCTGGATCTCTTGATACTTCCTGGCAACCTCTTCGGCCTTCTTCTGCTCCTGCCAGTCCATCTTCTGCGGGTTCTTCTTCATTTGTTGTTGGAGCTCATCCAGCTCCTTCTTTGCTTCTTGTGCATCCTTTAGCGCTTCCTTCATATTCTCCAGACTTACATCATGCCCCTTGTCGAGATCGGCAAAGACTTCCTCAAGCGAAGGCAGCCTGAGTGTGTACACTTCGCTTTTTACGGACTTCGGCCCGGATACATTATCATTATCGAACACCTCGATGTAGTAGCTCACCACATCCTCGGGCACGAGGCTGAGTCTTGAAAGATCCCAAAGGAACGGGAGGAGAGCTTCGTTCTTCACCCCGTCAGGCAACGGGACGGATACGAGAGTGAAGTCTGCTGCGGGTCTTTCGTAGCGCGACTGGATAAGTCTGTGCGCAAGCCGAAGCTGCGTGAAGCCATAGTCATCCTTGATCCGAAAGAGCATGTTGAGCGAAGAGTTCTCGGCGATGTCAATGTTGCGGCCGGGAAGCTCAATTGCCGCAGTCGGGTAGGCGTCAGGAATGACTTTGAGCGTGTACTCGATTGGCTCAGCGTTCGCGATGCCATCCTTGTCTTTCAGAAGAATGTGGTACGTGCGGTCCTTCAGAAGTGCCAGAGTTCCCGCCGCCTTGTTGCCTGCGACTCCCAGCGCAGTCTCTGCTTTGTCGTCAAAGATGAGCGATGCAGAGACAAGGTCCTTGTTCGACTCAATGAGGTAGGAAATGCGAGTGCCCTTCAGAGCAGTCACATCACCTGAGTTGTCGTCGAGCTGCCTGGACGGAAGCTTGGTGTAGGTTGGAAACACCAGCTGCAATCTGAGCACCTTTACCATTGGCCGGTCGATCACCGAGAGTGTGTATTCGTCGCTGCTGATGTCGCCCGCGCTGGCAAAGTACCGGGTGGTCGACTTCAACGATGGGAGGTCGCACTTGAACACACACCCAGCGTCAGCCTCAATCTTCCTGCGCTCGTAATCAAGCTGGCCTTCCGGCTTGGTCGAGAGGAGAATCTCTTTCTGCGGAGCGCCATCCACTCGCACGGTGAGCTGCACCGTCTCTCCTTTCACGACTTCTTTGTCTCCCGGTTCCACAATCAACCTGAATGGTGCCGGGGCGGCAAACGAAACATCATAGTTCACCAGCCGGTTGAGGGACCCGAAGAACGCTGTCGGGAACAATGCAAACAGAACTGCAGCAACGCCGGTCACTACACCGATGAGTTTGCCGAAGCGTTTACCCCCCGCATAGTCGGTGATCGAAGTGAAGTCGAATGGCTCAATCTCTTTCCGTACGTCCTCGAATGAGGCATCGATGAGTTCGACAGAGTACAGCACAGCTTCTCCGCGTTCCGGATAGAGCTGGAGGATGTTGACAAGATGGTCTTTGATCCGGGGAAACTTTGCGCCAACCTTTTGAGCAGTCGAACGGTCACTCTCGTTCGGGAGAACCCGCAGAAGGAGCAGAAGAGGATGGAGAACGAAGAGCGCGAACACAGCAAGCGCGCCAGCGAGCACGACCCAGAATAATGTCGTCCTCATCGCTATCGGGAGATACAGCAGCTCCTCCAGCACGAGCGCAACGAGCGCAACAGCAAGGAGTACAAGAATGGAATACAGAGCGCCGGTCACAAGTGCGACGGCGTTCTCCTTCTTTCTTGCGTTTGCAAGCCGTGCAGTAAGCTCCAAATATATTTTAGGGGTTGAGGAATCCACACAAGCCTGGGGTCTCTAACGGGTCAACGCATATACAATGATGTTTGTTCCGAAGTGGAGGGCTTCCTGGCGCTTTGGTTCCGGATCATTATGGACATCAGCGTCAGCCCAACCGTCACTCGGGTTTGCTTCAAATGTGTAATAGACAACAAGTCGGCCATTGTGGAAAAGCCCGAAGCCCTGCGGTGGATTGGTATCATGCTCGTGGGTCTTTGGCGGACCGTTCGGGAAATCAAATTGGTTATGGTAGATGTCGTGACTGAACGGAAGCTCAACCATCTCCTGTCCCGGAAACACCTTCTTCATCTCCCTCCGGAACGCCCTGTCCATACCGTAGTCATCATCGGCATACAGGAGGCCGCCGTTCTCCAAATACGTTCTCAGCCTGCGGACTTCATTCTCGCTAAAGGCGATGTTGCCGTGTCCGGTAATGAAGACGAATGGGTAGGAGAAGAAGTTCTCGCTGTTGATCTCGACGAATTCATATCTCGGGTCAACATCGAGGCTGGTGTTCTGTTTGATAAACTTGAGGAGGTTGACTTCTGCTGTTGGGTCGTTGTACCAATCGCCACCACCCGAGTACTTGAGGCGGGCAACTTTGAACGCGCTGGAGACGCGAGCGGGTTGGCTCTCGCAGACATCACTGAACAGAACAGCGGTGAGCAATAGAACGGATAAACTTCTTGTCGACACTGACGCTTACCTCAATTGATCGCCTGGTTAAGTTATCAAACGGGGAAAGAAGAAGCAAACAGCAAAGGCCCATCCCGTTAAGGATGGGCCTTCTTTTGAGCAGACCAGAGCCTACCTTCAATCCATGATCTTCCTGAGGAAGGCCGGCTTCTCCGGGTCCGCCTTGTCGATCTTCTCACGGCCGAAGCTCTCATCGGTACGATATGGATTGATGGTGATGTCCACGCCACGGCGCATGTACGCAGGTTCGTCCAGCTTCTGCAGCTCAGCGGCACCAGTCGGGACGCGATCGATCAGCCGCACGGGTTTTCCAGTTCTCGCCGAGACTGTGCTTGCGCACGGACGACGATTGAACCCCGTCGCGATTACGGTCA
>CAYHRX010000118.1:0-8547 GCA_964359075.1 uncultured Chitinophagales bacterium | reverse complement strand
TGCCTTTATCAGATGTGCCTTGGGGTAGTTGGGCGAGAGTGACTCGAGTTGTTGCGCTGCGCGGAGGGCTTCTTCATGGCGACCAACTCTTAAGAACTCAAGGGTGAAGTTCGACCATGCAAGAAGGTTGTCGGGGTTGAGCGTTACCGCAAGTTGGTACTCACCGATGCTCGCGAGATGTTCCCTGGATTGACTCAAGAACATTGCTTTGATCAGATGTCCATCCGCTCTGAAGACCTTGAGCTGTTCCGTCACGTACCACGCGGCAAATGCAATCCAAACAAGAACCGGGATCAGCGATAGAAGCAGCGAGTTCCGGCCGTGGGTAGATGGCTCACTGGCTGCATTCTTCCCGGTCGTGCGCGATACAAGCATTCCCATCAGCAACCAGGCCGTGGCGCCCACAGGAACCACCCGGAGCGAAACACTCGTGAGGTTGTCGAGGAGTATGCCAACAAGGGAACAGAAGAAACCGATGTGAAGAAGCCGATCATTCCCATTCTCTTTCGGTCGACGTTTCAAGCCGGCAACAGATGTTGCAACGATTATTGTGAAGTAGGTAAGCACACCGAGCGTGCCAAGGTCTACGGCGGTTTCTATGAGCTCATTGTGTGCGTGCGGGACGTAGTCCTCGCTCTTCGCGATCCAGTAGTCCGGCGATCTGTAGTCACGCATTACCACTTCGTAGCTGCCGATACCGTGGCCGAGCAACGGGGCAACCCGAAACGCTTTGTATCCTGCTTCCCAGAAATACACCCGTCGGGCAAGCGTCGAAGTTGTTTCCTGGCCAAACACTCGTTCAATCCGCTGGCTCAGACTTGGTGAGAGGTACAGTGCCGCCGCAAGGGCAAGCAGTACTCCCGCGCCAGCTATGATGAGCGGCTTACTTCTTTGCTTCCTCGACATGATGCCGAAGAGAACGAGCGATGCCACAAACGCAGCCAGGCTGCCTCGTGTTGAAGTCGCCATGAGCAGGAATGCAAACCCGCCAAGGAGGGTTCCCAACCACCAACGTTCCCACGGACGTCTGCCTTTACCTGCAGCATACGCAAGCAATGCGGGAAAGAGCAGAACAATGTATCCACTCAGGTATATTGCAGTTGTGAGGGTTGATGTAACGCGCCGTTCCTTGCCGATAAAAAATTCTACAATCAACTCCTCTGCGAAAAAGAATTGCACGAACCCCACCACGCACACCACCGTCCCTATGACGGCGAGTGCCCGGAGCAGATTGCTCACGTCAGGCTGAGTGTTGAACAGTTGTGTGCCAACAAAGAAACAGACGATGAATGGGATCCAGGCTGCAAGGGCCTGCTGGCTGTGCCACGTGTATTGGGTGTACGAGGCGGAGATGACTATGAGAAGCAGAAGGAGGAGTACAGGGATGTCTGCTGGCGACAGTCGAACCTCCAATCTCCCTCTGATGATGGCCTGGGAGGTGAACACTGCAACGATGAGGGTTGCGTGGAGAGCCAGTAAAGGGGTCTTTGCAATTCCGCTGTCGAAGGAGTTGATCGTGACGACCAATGTCGTGGACGCCAGCAGTGAGTAGAGAATCCAGTGTAGGATCTTCGGGCTGGCGAGTGGTGATGGCGCTGTGTTTCCCATGTCTGGATGTAAGAACCGTATGGAATAGGTAGTAGCCCAAAATCCTCGATTTGGAATTCAAAGTCAACCGCGTGGTGGAACTCAGACCTGCAAACGGATCCTTCTTTGACTTTCAACCCTTCTTTTGTTACCTTTTACGCGAATCGTTTCAGGTTTTTGTTTGACGTGGCAGCAATCGTTTCCGAAGGGTTCCGGTGGTACGAGCTTTACGGGTTGGTGGGACGGCAAAGAATCTGTATGAATCAGAACAGGCCGGGATGCTCATTCAACAATTCAAAGATACGACACAAGCTCGCCGCAATGCTGACGAGACCGAACGACATCAGAATTCTGGTCAGCCTACGAAAGTGCAAGCCCCCAAAGTGCTGAGCGCCGAGCAGTCGTCCAAAAAAGGTCAGAACGCCAGCACCATCGCCACCCTGGCAAACGAAATCTCGTCGTACATCTTCAAGTACCTCGCCGGCTTCCGCATCCCGACACACTTCATGGAAAAAGTCTCCAGCTCGGAAATGCTCGTCAAACAACTGGCGATGATCCCGCTGGAAGTGCGCGTTCACAACGTTGCATCCGCCGAATTTGGCAGACGCTTCGGCTTGAAAGAAGGAACTGAACTGACCGTACCGGTCATCGAGCACTACTACAAGAACCCCGATCTGGGGAACCCGCTGAGCAACGAGTTTCACATCTATTCACTCGGTCTTGCAAGTCCCGAGCAGTTGCGCATAATCAACCGGCTCGCTTCAAAGACGAATGTAGTGCTCAAATCCTTCTTCGAGCGGCGTGAGCTCAAGCTTCTGAGCGTTAGCCTTGAGTTTGGTGCATCAGGCAGCCAGGTGATGATCGGTGATGAGATATCGCCGCGCACGTGCCGCTTCTTTGACTTGCAGAAAAAGGACCGCGGAGGGAAGGACATCTTTTCAAACGGCGAAGGCCAGGGGCTCGAAGCATACCTCGAAGTCCGCAACAGGATTTACAGAACGTTCTAGCGGAAGAGTGTGTGATCACCAAGTACGGTTATGGTGTTGTGGCCTCTGTTGTGGTGTTGACAGTGTTGGGCTCAATGCTCTCCTGGTATCTTGTGGACGTCCGGGTCTTGAAGTTCGGGATTGTCGGGATGCTGGCGTTCCTTCTTGTGTTCACCATGAATTTCTTCCGCGACCCCGATCGCACAACACCACAAGGCGATGATCTTGTTATCTCACCTGCGGACGGCAAGGTAGTTCTGATCAAAGAGGTGGATGAGGAAGAGTATCTCAGGGCGAGAGGCATTCAGGTAAGCATCTTCATGTCGCCCTTGAACGTGCATGTCAATCGCTACCCGATCAGCGGGCGGGTCGAGTATTTCCAGCATGTTCCCGGCGAGTATCTTGTAGCGTTCGAGGAAAAGTCTTCCACCCGGAACGAGCGCACGCACATCGGAGTGCAGAATGACCGGACGAAGGTTCTCTTCAAGCAGATCGCGGGGTTTATCGCACGGAGAATTGTGGCGCCCATCCGGGTTGGCGATATGGCTGTTGCAGGGGACAGGTTTGGAATGATCAAGTTTGGATCTCGCGTTGACGTGATTGTGCCGAAAGGCTATGTTGTGAAGGTGAAGGTTGGCGACAAGGCGGTTGCGGGGGAGACAATAGTTGCGGTGGCTTCCTAATTCACGACCGTAGTCCCACAACGATGGATTACCCATGAGAATCACCCGAGCTGTTGTGCCCAGTCTGTTCACCGTACTGAACATGTTCTGTGGCTTCCTTTCCATCATCTACGCGGGCAAGGGAGATTTCTTGCAGGCGTCGTGGCTCATCATCCTTGCTGCCGGTTTTGATGCGCTTGACGGTGTGATGGCGAGAATCACTAGGTCATCCTCGCAGTTCGGCGTTGAAATAGATTCACTCTCGGACGTTGTCTCCTTCGGAGCTGCGCCGGCGTTCCTGGTGTACCAGGCGCATCTACACACATTCGATGGGTTCGGAATTCTGCTCAGCTCGCTGCTCATGGTATTTGCGGGGCTGAGGCTTGCGAGGTTCAATGTCAACCTCGTCGGGCTCGAGAAGGATCACTTCATCGGACTCCCAACGCCGGCAAGTGGGCTTACTGTGGCGTCGTTCATGATCAACTACTGGAACCCGACCACAGGGCTTGATGGTGCAGCAATCCTGCTTCCGTATCTTGTTGCAGTGCTCGGCCTCCTGATGGTGAGCAAGGTGAAGTACGATACGCTCCCGAAGATCTCGCGGCGCGCCGTTGAGAAAGAGCCCTGGAAATTCATCTTCCTCGCGCTTGCGATCATTGTTGTCTTCGTCTCGGCAGGTGAGGCCATTTTCCCGCTTTTTGTGCTGTTCATAACGCTGGGTATTGTTCGTTACATCGGCAGCACCGTGAAGCACATCCTCCATCATGAACAGAAGCGGAAGGAAGAGGAGAGTGCAGAGCCGACAAGCGTGGACATCTGAGAAAAGAGAGACACATGTTCTTATCCAAAGTCAGAGTAACGCTTCGCAAATCCATCCTCGACCCTCAGGGCAAGGCCGTCGAGCATGCGGTCTCGACGCTTGGTGTCAGGGGTGTGCACGATGTGAGGATGGGGAAGTACATCGAGTTCAGAGTTGATGGGAACACCGAAGCAGAAGCCAGGCAGGCGACTGAGGAAGTGTGCAAGAGGCTTCTTGCCAACCCGGTGATGGAAGACTACCACTTCGAGGTCGAGAAAGTATAGATGAACCAGCGAGTGAAATTCGGCGTTGTGGTCTTTCCCGGCTCCAACTGCGACCACGATGCGTACTACGTCTGCAAGAAGATCATGCACCAGGACGCAGAGTTCCTCTGGCACAAGGACTCCGACCTGAAGAATGTTGATGTTGTCATCTTGCCCGGAGGATTTTCATACGGAGACTATCTCCGCTGTGGCGCCATTGCACGCTTCTCGCCGATTATGAAGAAGGTTATCCGGTTTGCAGAAGAAGGCGGCACGGTCATCGGCATATGTAATGGCTTCCAGATTCTGGTTGAAGCCGGATTGCTGCCCGGGGTGCTGCTCCGGAATGCTTCACTGCTGTTCGTGTGCAAATACGTGAACCTGAGAGTCGAGAATGCCGCCACGCGGTTCACAAACGCCTGTCATCCCGGCGAGGTGCTTGCAATCCCCATTGCGCACGGGGATGGCAACTACTTTACCGATCCGGAGACGCTTGAACGGTTGGAGGCACATAATCAGATCGTGTTCAGGTACTGCGATGAAGCGGGCAACGCCACCGACGAGGCAAACCCCAACGGCTCACTCGGCAACATCGCAGGCATCATCAATGAGCATGGCAACGTCCTCGGTATGATGCCGCATCCTGAGCGGGCATCGGATCCGGTGCTTCGGCACACTGATGGCCAGAAAGTATTTCAATCTATCGTTGAGAGTTTCATGTCCCGGCGGGTGAACAATGTGATGGATCTAGCCGGGCCCACACTAATTGCCGCCGACGGCGGAAGGAGATAACATGGGCAACCTGGGCGTGCCTGAAATATTACTCATCCTCTTTGTGTTGCTGGTCTTCTTTGGTGCTAAGAAGATCCCGGAGCTTGCACAAGGCTTGGGCAAAGGTATACGGGAATTCAAGAAAGCTGTGAAGGAAACGGAAGACGACATCAACGCAGACTCAAAGAAGCTGGAAGAGAAGAAGGGGTAGCGCCGTGTTCGAGAACATCGGGGGTGGGGAACTCCTCCTCATCATGTTTGTTGTCTTCATATTCTTCGGGCCGAAGAAGCTGCCTGAGTTTGGCAAGAGTATTGGAAAGGGCATTCGTGAGCTCCGGAGTGCTATGCGCGGTATCCAGGAAGACATCGAGAACTCAACGAAGATCGATGGTAAGTAGGATACAAGCCATTGCCCACCTGAACCGTCCCGCTATCTACACTCTCGACAACCGCAGGATCACCGTTGACGAAACATCCCACGTATGACACTGCTCGCACGGCGCTTGACTCCGGAAGCACGTCATGCGAGCAGATTACGCGCGGCTATCTCGATGCAATTGAGCAGAAGAAGCGGCTCAACGCGTTCCTGTCGGTGTTTAACGAGAAGGCCATCGAGCAAGCGCGAGAAGTGGATCGGAAGCTGGCTGCAGGCAAAGCAGGCAGGCTCGCCGGGATGGTGGTGGCGGTGAAGGATGTTTTGTGTCTGAAAGATGAGCGGACGACATGCGGCTCCAGGATTCTTGAGAAGTTTGTCTCGCTCTACACTGCTACTGCTGTTAAGAAACTTCTTGCTGAAGATGTTATCCTGATCGGCAAAACGAATATGGATGAGTTCGCCATGGGCTCATCCACCGAGAACTCCGCGTTCGGACCGGTACTCAACCCCGTTGACGAAACAAAAGTGCCTGGTGGATCAAGCGGTGGGTCGTGTGTCGCGGTTGCAGGTGGCATGGCGCACGCGGCGCTTGGCACCGATACCGGCGGGTCGATTCGTCAGCCGGCGGCCTTCTGCGGTATCGTGGGCATGAAGCCGACGTACGGCCGCGTCTCCCGGTACGGACTTGTGGCGCTCTCATCGTCCTTCGACCAGATTGGTCCGTTTGCAAATTCGGTTGCAGATGCAGCGCGTGTCCTTCAGGTAATGGCGGGGCCTGATGAGCATGATTCCACTTCTGCCGCGGTTCCGGTTCCCGACTACCTCTCCGCATTGACGAAGGACGTCAAAGGAATGAGAATCGGGCTGCCGGAGGAAGCCTTCGGTGAAGGGTTGAGCGCCGAAGTCCGTCAGGCGATCGAGCGTGCCGTTGACAGGTTGCGGCAGGCAGGTGCGGTCATCGAATCCGTGAGGCTGCCGCACTCCATATACAACATCTCCACATACTACATACTGATGACAGCCGAGGCGTCGTCGAACTTGGCGCGGTACGATGGCGCTCGTTACGGCGTTCGCAGTAAGAACGCTCGAGAGCTTGCTGAAATGTATACTCGGTCTCGCAGTGAGGGCTTTGGTGCGGAGACGAAGCGCCGTATCATGCTGGGGACGTATGTCCTCTCAGCAGGCTACTACGATGCATACTACCTTAAGGCTCAGAAAGTCCGGCGACTGATCCAGAACGACTTCTTCAGTGCATTCAGGAAAGTCGATTGCATCCTGATGCCGACGACCCCGACAACAGCGTTTGGTTTTGGTGAGAAGCTTGATGACCCGCTGCAGATGTATCTGTCGGACATCTACACCGTGTCGGCAAACCTCGCGGGTGTTCCCGGCATCAGTGTCCCGTGTGGAGCGGATAGCAGGGGTCTGCCAATTGGTGTTCAACTCATTGGCAACCAGTTTGATGAGCCAACGATCCTGAAGGTGGCGAATTTTTTGGAGAGTGTGTGATAACCGCTGTTCTTTCACATTTGACTAACATCATCCCACCGGGGCGACATGATGGATACGTTCGGCAACGCGGTTCTGGGAATCGTGTTCCTGCTTCTCAGTGCGGCAGGCACATTCCTGATGTATCATCTGTGGGGCTATCCGTTCGACCATGAGAAACTGAAGAGCTCCGCCCCACCTGGGCTCATGCGGGTGCATCATTTCATCGGGTACGCGTATGCCCTCATCTACATCTACCTGATGTGGCAGATGGTACCGAGGCTGTGGACGTACGAGGTGGAGTTTCCCGCGCGGACGGTCGCTCACCTGATGCTCGGAATGTCAATCGGCGTCATCTTGATTACCAAGGTTGCCATCGTGAAGTTCTTCAAGCACCTTGAGTCGACTCTGGCGCCGTTCTTGGGGACGCTCCTGTTCATCTGCACGTTCCTTCTCATCGGGCTGTCAGTTCCGTTCGCGTTGAAGGAGCAGTATCTTCATCGAAGTGCGGTGGGAGGAACGGCATTCAGTTCTGAAAACATTGAGCGTGTCAAGATGTTGCTGCCGAAGGCTGGTTTTCCACAGGGCGTGGATGCAACTGAGTTGGCTTCGGTGTCGAGCTTCAAGCAGGGAAGAGACGTGCTGCTTTCAAAGTGTGTGCAGTGCCACGATCTGCGTACTGTGCTTGTCCGGCCTCGCACACCGGATAACTGGGTGCAGACTGTCAGCCGGATGGCGGAACGATCGGTCTTCAACCCGATCAACGAAGAGGAACAATGGCGTGTTGCGACGTACCTGATTGCGATATCTCCTGACCTGCAAAAGGGCGTGCGGCACAAGAAAGAACAAGTGGCCAAAGCCGCCGACGCAAAAGCTGTGGCTCAGGAGGTCGTCAATCCGACGGTATTGGAAGCGGCTGCGACGAAGACCTATGATATCGCGAACGCCAAAGCGACGTTCGAATCGACCTGTGCACAGTGCCACAGACTCACGAATGTCGATCGCTCGCCTCCCGGCTCGGCAAAAGAAGCGGGCGAATTGGTCGTCCGAATGATTGACAACGGCCTCGAAGCACCGCAGCAGGATCTTGAGCAGATCGTATTCTATCTAACGAAGACGTATGCAAAGCAGTAAGGGGGTTGCCCCTTTCAATTCAGCAAGAACAACAATAGGAAGATTCGTTTGTATGAGCATTCTCGTCAATAGAAAATCCAAAGTCATAGTCCAGGGCATCACTGGCGGCGAAGGGACATTCCATACTTCACAGATGATCGCTTACGGTACTCGCGTCGTCGGCGGTGTTACTCCCGGCAAAGGCGGTACAATGTACGGTGGTAACGAGAAAGACCAGTTCTCGCGGCCCGTTCCCGTATTCAACACCGTTGCAGAAGCAGTGAAGGAGACCGGTGCTGATGTCTCTGTCATCTTCGTGCCCGCCATGTTTGCAGGTGATGCGATCATGGAAGCGGCGGACGCGGGGATGAAAGTCGTTGTCTGTATCACCGAAGGAATTCCTGCGCGAGACATGGTGCAGGCATACGACTTCACCCAGAAAAAAGGAACCGTCCTCATCGGGCCGAACTGCCCCGGCATCATTACGCCAGGCCAATGCAAG
>CAYHRX010000117.1:0-8573 GCA_964359075.1 uncultured Chitinophagales bacterium | reverse complement strand
TGGAGGTCTCCCAACACCCATGGCGGCCAGGAAAGAACTTTTTGGACAGCCTCATGTGACATCGAAGCCCTCGGCCTTGAGTTGCGGCTCAACCGCATCTCTGAACGTCGCTTCGTCGTCGACAAAGAGAACTCGTGTGGACATTGTCAAACCCTCCAATGATGAACAACGCTACCAGTACCGCACTCTTCGACATCTCAAACGAAAGGCCGCTCTCCTCGGCTTTGGACTCGTGCTGCCTGTTGCCGCCTGACGCCAACTCCCTCACAATCTCTCAGGTGAGTTTCTCAGGAGGGCGCATTTTCTGACGTTGGTAGCTATTTGCCAAAATATACACGATAGGTCAGAGACGCATCATAACCGCCGAATTCATTCGCTGAGTACGTACTTGCACTGAGCGTGAACAAAACACCAGCTTCTAGAGAGAGTGAGGACCCAATGGTCTCAAACGGGAGTTCAACAAAGAAACTTCCCCTACCCCCAAGAGCATCTACACTTTTTGCCGCCAATGACAGCGCCCCCTCACCAACATGTACATATGCCAACCCTATGATCAATCCAAAGTCTAATGCCTGAGTTGTTATGGCAACAACTTCCAACCCTCCATCCACCACCAATTCATCAAAGGTCACGTCTGCGTACCGGATTGATGAAGAGCCGCCGATTGGGCTCGGGTCGTAGTACGCAATCGTACCTTTCTGTGAATTGTATGCAAACCTTGCGTAAAGATACCATTTGTCGGAGATAGCCAAACCAACGCCGCCGCCGAAATGCGGAAGAAGCCTGGTATTGCATACTTCATTAAACCTACCCGATTGCATCCAGACAGTACCAACACTTGCCGAAAAGAACAGTGGCTTCTCTCCCCGTGTCTGAGAAGTGGAATTCTCTAGACACATTACTATCAGGAACAAGATAAGGACTGCTTTCATGAATGCCGCCTAACATCTAATTATGCTGTCAGCATATTCAGCCAACCCAGCGGTCCGGATGTTCATACTCCATTTTTGCTTGAGGGCCTGCCTGGTTTCGGTTCTGCTACTCTTGGCACATCAGACTCCATCCACGCTGGTGTCAGTCCATGGTAGAGAACGTCGGGGTCGATATCCGCGCCGTTGTCCCATGCGATTGTTCCCATGCGTTTATTAATCCTCATGGATCGGAAAACAGCTGGATCCTTGCGTAGCGGTTCAAAGATTGGCCCGTGGAAATATGGTTCAAGGTCTACGGTCTTCTCTGTTCCATCGTTGAAGAGCAGTCTTACAGTGAACCCTTTGATGATTTGTGCTACTGTTATGCGTACGAGTTTCAAACCGGACTCCTTTCTTGAGTCATTCTAACGGTGCAATGGGTTCGAGTGGCAAGCCCTTTCGTGCCCTTTCCCAATCTGCCCAAAGCTCGGAGCGATGAAGAGACGCCCATTCAAAAACCAAGGATCGCGCACGTCTTGGTAGTTCACCGTGATACATTTCGAGCGTGTCAATGAGGAACAGTGCTTCATGCTCGGCATACTCAGCGTGAAAGTGGGGAGGCACATGATCATTGTAGTAAATATAGATGACGATGCCAAAGAACTCACTGACGGATAGCATCAGAATGACTTGATCTCGTTACTGAACCTCTGCACAGCTTCTAACGCTTGCCTCATCGTCCTCGCCTCCGCAATCACTCTCACGATCGGTTCGGTGTTGGACTTGCGGAGGTGAACCCAGTAGTCGGGGAAGTCGAGCTTCAATCCATCGTCTGTGTTGATCCTCGCATGTCCGTCTTGTGCGGCTTCGATCTTTCTGAGCACTGTGTCAGGGGAGATATTGCCAAGCTCGATTTTGTCTTTGGCGATCTGGTACTGCGGCAAGCTGGCTTTCAGTTGCGAGAGCGTGCCACCGAACTCAGCAAGCATCTGCAGTATGAGTCCGATGCCCACAATAGCATCACGACCGAGGTGCACGGCAGGGAGGATGACGCCGCCGCTTCCTTCGCCGCCTATTACGGCGCCGACCTGTTTCATCTTCTTTGCAACGTTGATCTCGCCAACAGGAGTGCGAAGGCACTTTGCTCCGTACTCCGCAGCAATGTCCTCCACCGCCCGTGTCGTCGAGAGGTTCACGACGACGCTTTGCGTGTGTGTATGGCCGAGCTTCTTCTCCTTGCCCAGCACGAACTTCACCACTGTGGCTATCGTGTACTCCTCGTTGTATGGCTCACCTTTTTCCGTCATCAGCACAAGCCGGTCAACGTCTGGGTCGACGGCAATGCCGATGTCGGCGTTCTCCGACTTTACTCGTGCGGCGAGGTCGGTGAGGTTCTCGGGGATTGGCTCGGGCGTATGCGAGAAGATTCCGCTCAGGTCGCAGTTCATCTCGATTACATCACAGCCAAGCTCCTTCAACAGCGTCGGGACAATCACGCCTCCGGCTGCGTTCACGCAATCCAACACCACCTTGAACCTGCGCTTCCGGATGGCAACAGGATCGATGTACTCTAGCGTGAGGATGGAATCGATATGCTTCCGAATCCAGACCTCCTCCGACGTATGTGTGCCAATGTTCTGCCACGAGGCGTAGCTCGCCTGTCCTTCATCTGCAATTGACCAGAGTTCTTCGTTCTCATCTCCATCCAGAAACATTCCTGTGTCGGCAAAGAACTTCAGCCCATTCCACTGCATCGGGTTGTGACTGGCGGTGACGGCAATGCCGCCTACGGCGTCGCTGTGCTCAACTGCGAGTGCAACAGTTGGTGTTGGACAGACGCCGATAGCTCTGACATTCACGCCCGTGGAAAGCAAAGTAGATGAGATGATGTTGGTGAGAGTCTTTCCGGTTACCCTGCCATCTCTCCCGATAACGACTGAGGGATTGGCGGGGTGCTTTCGCTTGCAGTATTCTCCAAAGGCTGCTGCATACTTCACTGCAACTTCGGGCGTGAGTGTCTCACCCACGATACCCCGGATGCCCGAAATGCTGACCATTAATGACATTGGAACTCTGAAAATTGCTGGTTCGTGGACTGATGAGAAGTTCTGCAGAAATGTAGCGAAGGCGGTGTAGAGAAGCAACAATCAACCTTGCTTGAATCTCGTCTGCGTTTTGTTTACGTTTGCACAGAACAGCAGGGCTCTCGACCATGTTATCGCATGAATTGAAACGAGAGTTGTTGGGGATCGCCCGTAGTTCAATTGCAGCTGCACTTCAACAGAAGTCCGCACGAGAGATCCACGTATCCCAGGAACTCCTCCAGCCACAAGGTGCATTCGTTACCATCCGCATCGACCGTGAGTTGAGAGGGTGTATTGGGTACATGGAATCGTTCCTGCCCGTTGCAGAAGTTGTTGCGGAAGTTGCGGTGAAAGCAGCACTCGAGGACCCACGGTTTCCTCCGCTCACACTGCCAGAGCTTGACCAGGCAACACTCGAAATCTCGATCCTCTCTCCGCTTCGCCAGATACGCAGCAAGCACGAGGTCGAGCCTGGTGTACACGGACTGATGCTTGAGCTTGGCTTTGCCAAAGGTGTGTTGCTGCCGCAAGTGGCGACAGAATACGGATGGAATGCGGAGGAGTTCCTGGAGGCGGTGTCGAAGAAGGCGGGCCTGCCACGCCTGGCGTGGAAAGACCCCGAAGCGAAGATCAGCGTGTTCAGTGCTGAAGTGATTGACGAAGAAGAGATCCTTCGCGAGCATACGGCGTGACCATGGGGAAAGATGATCGTCGGTGTACGGTCTGCGGACAGTTCTACCCCGCCGATCCGCAAGAGCTGCGGCAGAGTATTTCCGAGATGATTGCAGGCGTCAAGCCACTCAAGCTTGATGGTACTGTCAGAGGCATCATCGGGCCGCATGCAGGGTATATGTATTCCGGGTACACTGCGGCACATGCCTACGCGTTGCTGCAAGGGAAGACGTATGACTGTGTCGTGATCGTGTCCCCGAGCCATCGTGAATACTTCGATGGCGTGTCTGTGTTTCCCGGTGGTTCGTACAGTACGCCGCTCGGTGGTGTCGAAGTGGATAGGGCGTTGCGGGAGAAGCTGCTCAAGAACTCAGCAGTGGTCACCGCTTCGCATTCTGGTCACGGCCTCGAACATGCCATTGAGGTGCATCTGCCGTTCCTTCAGTACGTGCTGGGGGACTTCAAGCTGCTTCCGATTGTCATGGGCGATCAACGCCGGGAAAACTGTTTTGCTCTGGGTGATGCGTTGGGAGAGGTGCTGAAGGACGAAAACGTGCTGCTCGTTGCCAGCACGGATCTCTCACATTACTATCCATCAGACGTCGCCAATCGGCTGGATGCAATGATAATAGAAGACGTGAAGAAGTTCGACTATGAGTCATTGATGCGTGATATTGAGTTACAGCGCGCCGAAGCATGTGGTGGTGGCCCGACCGTGAGCGTCATGCTCACGCTGTCGCGCCTCGGCGTCAAGAAGATGACGATCCTCCATCATTGCAACTCCGGCGATGTAACAGGCGACCATAGTCAGGTGGTTGGGTATCTTGCAGCAGCCGCCTATGCGTAACATTGCAATCGTCGGAGCTGGCAAGGTTGGCTCGGTTCTCGGACGCATCCTCATCGAAAACGGTCAGAAGATTGTCTGTGTTGTCTCGCGGACGAAGAAGTCTGCGGGAGTGGCTGCCAGGTTCCTGAAGTGCAAGAACTACTCTGCCTCTCTCGCGGCGATCCCGCCTTCAACCGACCTCATCCTCATCACCACGCCTCATGCTGCAGTTGAACATGTTGTGCACGGGCTTGTGGAGGTTGAGCATCTGAAATTCAAGCGGCTTTCAGTGTGTCACGCTTCCGGTATGCTGACTGCTGATGTGCTTGCGCCCCTGCGGAAGAAAGGGGCGACAGTGTTCTCATTCCATCCGCTGCAAACGTTCCCACGGGATTTTTCTCCGAAAGATATCGTACCGACAGCCCGGGGGATTTACTACGGCGTGGACGGAACTCCCAACGCCCTGAAAAGAGCCAGGCTTCTTGCCCGCAGACTTGAGGGGAAAGTCATGGAGGTCAAACCAGAGATGCGGGCATTCTACCATGCAGCGTGTGTTGTGGCGTCAAACCACCTCACAACACTCCTCTCAATTCTTGAAACAATGGCCGGACACCTTGGCCTGAAGGAAAAAGACTTCTACCGAGTCTTCAAGCCGATCGTCATGGCAACACTTCACAATGTGGAACGGACGTCGCCTGCAGCTGCGCTCAGCGGTCCCGTAGCCCGCGGCGGTGTCGAGACTGTTGCCGACCACTTCGCGAGCATCAAAAAGATGGCGCCGGAGTTGATTCCGTACTTCGGAACTCTTACGTTAGAGACAGTGAAACTCGCTGAGCGGAAGGGATCGGTCTCTCCGGAACGCGTCCTTGCGCTCATGGACCTTGTCCAATCGTACATTCGTACCAATTCGCACCTCAAGGAGACCCATTGAAGGCACTCATCGCAAGTGGCGGTCGGGGCACACGGCTGCGCCCGATTACCCACACTCAGAACAAGCATCTCATCCCCATTGCCAACAAGCCCATCCTGCATTATGCCATTGAAGCGGCCATTGGTGCGGGCATTAAGGATATTGCCATTGTCCATAACGCGGATAGCGATGAAGTGCCGAAGGCAATTGGAAATGGCTCACGCTGGGGAGCGCGCATTTCGTACATCCCGCAACTTACACCCGGTGGACTCTCTCAGGTAGTCGCCCTCTCAGAGAAGTTCATGGGAAAGGACAGGTTCATCTTCTATCTCGGCGACAACATGGTGGTTGGCGGCGTGAAGCGCTTCGTGGATGAGTTTGAAAAGAGTGGAGCGAACTGCTTTCTCACGCTGGCAAAGGTGAAGGACCCGGAGCGGTTTGGAGTGCCTGAGATCAGGGATGGACGGATCGTTTCGGTTGAAGAGAAGCCGAAGCATCCGAAGAGCAGTTATGCCGTGTCCGGGATCTACCTGTACGATAGCTCGATCTTTGAAGCTGTCAAGGCAATCAAACCCAGTGCTCGGGGAGAGCTGGAAATCTCTGACGCTCACCAATATCTGATTGACAAAGGATATAAGTTTGGGTATGCGGAAATCACCGGTTGGTGGAAGGATACCGGCAAGCCGAACGATCTTCTGGAAGCGAACCGGCTGGTGCTCGACAACATCACGCCGGCAATACATGGAGGTGTGGACAACCTCTCTACTGTAGTAGGCAAGGTGGTGATCGAGAAGGGTGCCCGGATAGTGAACAGCATTGTCCGTGGTCCGGCAATCATCGGAGAGAACTGCATCATCGAGGACGCATATATCGGTCCGTTCACAGCAGTCGGGAATAACACTGTCATCAGGAAGAGCGAAGTGGAGTACAGCATCATCCTTCGGGACTGCAAGATTCTAAGCGTCGGCATCCGCCTGGAGGGAAGTATCCTCGGCAATGATGTGGAAGTGGTGGAAGCGGCAGGCAAACCGCGCGTGCATCGGTTTATGATTGGGGATCAGAGTAGAGTGGAGGTGGTATAATAACAGCTAATTGTCTATTGGCGATTATTGGCGATTGATGATTGTGATTACCGGTGTTGTCATTGTCCAATTCAATGAACCATTCTATTATGACAAAGAAGGAGGGATGAATCATGAGAGCGATCGGCATTGTCCTACTGATACTTGCAGGGACGCCTGCGCTTTTCGCGCAAGACGAAGCCAACTCCGAGTGGCAGATCATGCCAGGTGTAGCAGTTGTGAAGTTCTTCCCCGGAGAGAACGTTCGGAGTTCACGCGACATCTACTTACCCACGTATCCACCCATCCTGCCATCGTATAGCGAGCACAATTATTCCGGTACAGGCATAAGCTTCAGTGCGCGTTGCT
Organism: uncultured Chitinophagales bacterium; assembly: GCA_964359075.1. GTDB lineage: Bacteria > Bacteroidota > Ignavibacteria > UBA10030 > UBA6906 > UBA11986. The sequence goes on along the minus strand of CAYHRX010000117.1, from coordinate 1,740 downwards.
TTAGCGAGGACATCAAACCTCTTGCGCTGACGTTTGGTGGCGGCATCACTTGGTATTACCAACCAGAGCACATTTCCTTCATGATGTCTCCCAACGTGTCGGGGGTTGGCGGCGTCCTGGGCCGTCAGGACTTCACAGCGTTTCCAGTTAGTGTGGGCGTGCAGGCGGTTTTCCCCTATGCCTCTCGCGAGAAGCTCATGGTCTTTGCTGGCGCAGAAGGGAATCTGCACTTTGTTTCTGGCAATCTCGCTGTCAATCAGCAGGCGAAAGCCGGCTATACGCTCCTCGGCGGGTTTGCCGTGAAGTTCCTGGAATTCGGCATTCGGTACACGTCGTTTTCGGATATCAAGAACCTCGGGGCCCATTTTGGGCTGCGCTTCAAATCATTTGGAATCTAGATCATGAGTTATCAAACACTTCTCTTTTCAGTCAGCAATAGAGTCGCCACTGTCACCATCAACCGCCCGGACAAGCTGAACGCCCTCAACGCGCAGGCGAAGGCCGAACTGAAGTTACTCTTTGCCGAGATCAAGACAGACAACAACATTGATGTTGTTATCATCACTGGCGCCGGCGAGAAGGCATTTGTTGCCGGTACCGATATCAAAGAGCTGACGGTCTTGAACAACGAGACCGGCAAGGAGTTCTCAGCGAAAGGGCAAGAGGTCTTTGACCTGATCGAGAACCTTGGCAAGCCGGTAATTGCGGCCGTGAATGGCTATGCACTTGGCGGGGGTTGCGAGCTTGCACTTGCGTGTCATATCCGCATTGCATCGGAGAATGCGAAGTTCGGTCAGCCGGAAGTGAACCTCGGCATCATTCCCGGCTACGGCGGTACACAGCGTCTGGCCCGACTCATCGGTCGCGGGCGTGCGATGGAGATGATCCTCACCGGCAACCAGATTGATGCGCAGGAAGCGCTCCGCATTGGACTCGTGAACAAAGTCGTCCCGCAACCCGAGCTGCTCGCGACTGCCACCTCGATGGCTCAACTCATCGCAAGCAAGGGACAGATTGCAGTGCGGATGGCATTGAAGGCTGTGAACATGATTGCAGAGACAACGCTCAGCGACGGGCAGCAGCTTGAAGCTTCTCTCTTCGGTGTCTGCTGCGAGACCTCGGATTTCAAAGAGGGAACCGCAGCGTTCCTTGAGAAGCGAAAGCCGGCATTCAAGAATGCGTGAAGGGAAAGCGTTGTCTGAGGGAGTTCGCTGGCGTATCGTGGCCGTAGCAATGCTTGCGGTTGGAGCGTTCGTGTTGTTCATGTCCAACCGTGTGTCGGAGAAGATCGAGAAACGGGCAGCTGCGAAGCTGGTGCAGGCCCAGCCGGCGCTCAAACAGATCGATGCAGCGGTCGACACGCTTCTCGACCGGTATCTGATCGACCCGAAGTGGCGCAAGTCGTGGAGCGTGCTGACACCCAACAGGAGGTTCATCAGGCAGGAACGCCGCATCCTCGTGCCGCCGCAGTTCATCAGCCTGGATTTCAACCACGATCTGAGTGGTGCGCTTGCAAAACTCGACGCACGCGTCATTGCCACCGAACGGACGAAGGAGAGCACGGTGACGATGCATGTTCTGAAGGACGGGATGATCGTGGAGAGCATCTCGTTTGTTTTGAAGAGGGGTTTAGAGTAGATTCTACATAGTTTTCCACAGAAAAGTTATCACCTTCAACACCGAGAGAAATGTCACAACAGAAACAAAATCAGCCGGCGACCGACACAACGTTCATGGACA
>CAYHRX010000116.1:0-8578 GCA_964359075.1 uncultured Chitinophagales bacterium | reverse complement strand
GAGCACAAGTCCGATGCTGATTGCGGAAACGGTCGTGGCAACAAAGATTGCTAGCGTCTTCGCCCCAATCCTGCCGACCTTGCGGATATCACCCAGACTTGCCGTGCCGACAATGAGCGAGGAGAGCACCATCGGTATCGCAACGAACATGAGGAGGCGGATGAAGATCGTGCCGATGGGCTTGATCATCACGGCGAGCGTCTTCACCTTGTCAATCGCAACCACTCTCTCAAATCGGCGAGGCGTGGATGCTTCGAACGCAACCTGAACGGCCGTGTTCTTCTTTTCCGCTTTCGGAAGCTTGCTGAAATACGGGAGGATCTTGAGCTGGTCTTCAGGGCCAAAGGTGGCGCGTGGCTGGTTTGTCTCTGCGTTCAGCAGGTCGATGCTCGTCCAGTGTTCCACCACCTCTTTGACGGTCTCATTCTGTCCGTTGAGATAAGAAATCTCCAGCTCGTACTTGCTGATGTTGAAGATGACCCCGAAGACCGCACCGAGGATGAGGGCAATGAGGATCTTGTTATGGAGCTTGATCTTGGGAAGAGCCATCGTGGATAGATGTTCATTGCGACGGGCTATGATACGAAAATCCGGGTTGACAATCAAAAGAATGGCAGGCGGCTTGTGCCAATCATTTGTTCACTGTATTTTTACTCTCGAATTCTGTATCCTTGGAGCGACTGATCCATCTATCCATCAATCCATCTATCCCGATTTGTTATCCCTTCGCGCATACGCTAAGATCAACCTCGGACTGTTGGTCACCGAGAAACGCCCGGACGGGTACCACAACATTGAGACTGTGTTTCATCGCGTAAACTTGTTCGATGAGATTACGCTGGAAGCCGCATCGGCCATCGTCGCTCAAAGTTCATCGACCGATGCACCGGCAGGCGAAGGGAACATCTGTCATAAGGCAGCCGCGCTGCTCAAGCAGCACCTCGGCTACGACGGAGGCGTGAGGATTTCCATTTCAAAGAACATCCCCGTCGGGGCAGGGCTAGGCGGCGGAAGTTCTGACGCTGCCACAGTGTTGAAGCATCTGCCTGAGTTCTGGGGACGGACGGTCAGCAAGGATGTCATGCGGAAACTTGCGCTGCAACTCGGCTCGGACGTGCCGTACTTTCTGGAGAGTGGATCCGCCTTCGCCCGTGGCCGCGGAGAAATCCTTGAGTACTTCCAGCTTGACATGCCCTACACGATACTGCTCTGTAATCCCGGCATCCACGTCTCCACTGCCTGGGCATATCAGTACGTTACACCACAACGTCGCTCGATTGATTTGAAAGCCGCAGTTGTCTCGGGAATGCATCACCCACCGGACCTGAGCGCAGCGCTCGTGAACGATTTCGAGCCCGCTGTCTTCAGGAAATATCCTGCCATTCGACAGGCGAAAGAGCTTATGCTTCAAAGCGGAGCTGTAACCAGCTCAATGTCCGGGAGTGGATCGACTGTGTATGGATTATTTGATGATGAGGGAAAGGCAACAGATGCATCTCGCTCGCTGGCTGGAAAAGGCTTCAAGGTGCATCTCACCCCACCACATTTTTCTCCTACCGAGGGATGACTGCACTGGGGTTGGCTGGTCCTTCCTTGCATCTCGCAAGCTTTCTGGATATATTTTTTCAACGACTGATCTAACTGGGAACGCATTGCCGAACTCCCTCTCGCTATCTCCCACGACAGCCATCATCCTTCTCCTGACGTGCATGCTCAGTCATGCATCAGCCCAGGAATCATCTCTCTCGCCATCCCCAACTCTCTCAGATTCGCTCGGGAAGTCCAGCGCACGGATTGACACATCCGCATCTGCCACCGATTCCACGCTCACAACGGAAGCGCCGCCAGACACACTTGGTCGTATGAGCACGCCTTCGCTGGTGGGAACCTATGACCAAGCTCTTGGGAATGACAGGATGCTGACAAAAGAAGACCTTCACTGGCTGGATTACCGCTACCTGGGACACATTTTGGAATCTGTGCCCGGCACGTATCTACGAGAACAGAATAGCGCAGGACAGTACAGCCAACTCAATATCCGCGGGAGCGACTGGCGATCCATCGCCTTCACGGCCGATGGACGGCCGCTGAACGATGCCGCGACCGGAATCTTCAATCTCTTTCACTTCACCACTGAGTACGCAGACAGGATCGAGATCATCACCGGACCGCGGGCATTCCTGTACGGCCTCAACAGCACAGGCGGCGCCATCAACCTCCTGACGAAGAACTACAACAGCAACAGACCATTCTCCAAGCTCAACTACTCGGAGACCGGATACAACTACCAGTACAGCGACGGCACGTTCAGCCAGAATATCTCCCGCAAGGTGAATTTCACGTTTGGCTTTCAACATCAGAGCACTGACGGCAGGTTTCTCAATAGCGCACACGAGGCATGGAACGCACGCATCAAGGTGCGGTACAACTGGTCGCGAGACTTCAACATCATTCTCTCGGAGTATCACACCGCAACGCAAACGCAACTCAACGGCGGCGTAGACTATGCGCAGTCCGGCCTGGTCGCTGGTCTGGATCCCCTACAGTCAGTACTCAGGAACACCGACGCATACGAGAAGATCACCCGCAACGACGTTGACCTCTCGTTTGTCGGGACGTTTCTCGGCGACACGACAAATGTTTCGATGCTGACGTTCTACTACTCCCACAACTTGCGGGAGTACAGAGACGAAGAGGATCCGTTCAAATCGGGCACCAACCGCATCTTCGTCATGTCGGACCACACAACATCGTGGTCAGGCGTGCGGCTCACACAAAACTACGACACCGAGTTCCAGCGGTTCAGTCTTGGTTCGAACATTGAACTGCGACAGGTTGAGGGAAGCCCGAATATCGGCCACAGACGGAGCGTGATTGGGAGTGTGTGGGCAAAGGAGGAATTCGTGCTCGGTCCGGTCACACTTGCGGGATATGGCAGGTACGACCAGTATATGAAGAAGAGCTACACGGGGTTCGGCACAGATGTTTCTCTGAAGCTGATAGACGAGGTCTCACTTTTCGCCGGCGTATCACGATCAAGGCGAGTCCCGACGTACCAGGAGCTCTACTGGACCGACTCCACAGTTACGCGCACGACTCCACTCGAAGCGGAGAAGCATTTGCAGCTTGAAGCGGGCGCCGGCCTCACACTTTCGGACGGATCATACGCGAGAGCGGCGTACTTCCACAGAACAGTGGAGGATGCTATTGTGATCATCCCAGATTTGATTATCCCGACGATTTTTCCAGCTCTGCAATTCACCAGCGTGCCCAAAGTTGTCACGAACGGCGTCGAAATGAAGGTCGGCATCCGCGTGTGGGTGCTGTACCTTGAAGGCACCGCAACATATCTGATTCAGACCTCAGGCGGATTCGACACACAACTCTTCCCCAGGCTTATGGCAATTGGCGGCGTGTACTACTGGAACAAACTGTTGGACGACAAGCTTGAGTTCAAAATCGGTTTCAGGGGAAGGTATCAGTCTTCTCATATTGGCGCGGAGTTCAATCCGCAGGTGCTCACGTACGTCGCCAGCGCGGGACCGGTGTTGGGACAGGCATCGTCGGGCGACTTCTTTCTGACTGCTCACATTGGAGACGCGTACATCCATCTGATGTGGGAGAACCTGACCAACGTGCGCTATTTCTCGACACCGTTCTATCCTGTGCTCGACCGGGCATTCAGGCTGGGAGTTTCCTGGGAGTTTCTTAATTGAAACCGAGCATGGAACGTATCGTAACAGTCTTCGGCAGCTCGCGTCCCCGTCAGGGAGATCCCGAATACATCCTCGCATATGATGTTGGAAAGGAGCTGGCGAAAGCGGGCTTCACCGTCTGCAACGGCGGGTACGGCGGCATCATGGAGGCATCAGCCCGCGGCGCGAAGAATGCCGGCGGCAAGACCATCGGCATCATCACAGACATCTTCCCAAGGAAAGCGAACGACTGGATCGACACCACACACACCGCGAAGACGCTGATCGACAGGATGATGGAACTGATTTCACGTGGCGATGCGTACGTCGTTCTCAAAGGCGGAACCGGGACATTGCTTGAGCTCGCCGCTGTATGGGAGTTCATGAATAAGAACATCATGCGCCACAAGCCCATAGTGGTTGTGGGAGACTTCTGGGACGGCGTGGTCAATACACTGAAGGAAGAACTCGCGTGGGAGGGCCTCGAAGACTGCACCAGGTTCGTGACCGTCGTTGACTCACCAGTCGAATGCGTAACTACCATCAAAGAGAAACTCAATGAGGAGCGCTATGTCAGGTAGGAACTCAGAAGTCGGGTTACTGCTGGAGATCATCGATCAGGCATATGAGCGCCGTGCGTGGCATGGTACGAACCTGCGGGGCTCGATCCGTGGCTTGACCGCAGAACAAGCAGCATGGCGGCCAGGATCTAAGCGCCACAACATCTGGGAGATTACAGTCCATGCTGCGTACTGGAAGTATGCCGTTCGTCGAAGGTTGCTGGGTGAGAAGCGCGGTTCCTTCCCTCTCAAAGGCAGCAACTGGTTCCGCCGTCCATTTGAGAACACGGCAGAAGCGTGGCGGGCTGACGTTGCGTTGCTGGACGAGACCCACAGAAGCATGCGCGAAGCAATCGCCGGCATCTCTCCCTCTCAGCTCCACAAGATCCAGGGGAACACCCAGTACAGGTACGCACAACTCATCTACGGCATCGCCTCGCACGACCTTTACCATGCGGGACAGATCCAGTTACTCAAACGTCTCCAGCAGAAGTAGATAGGCATGTCGCATTTCGGCACCGGACAGCGCTCAACCAAAGTCCCCAGGGAGTGGCTCACACAGTTCGAGCTCTCCGACCAGAAGGAGTCGCCGCGGTATGCCGAGACGATGGCCTACTTCAACAAGTTAGCCGCGTCTTCCCCTCACGCCAAGATGTTCACGTTCGGTGTGTCACCACAGGGACGCGACCTGAACTACCTCGTGGTGTCGAACAGCAACGAATTCTCTCCGCAACAGGTCCACAACAGCCGGAAAGCGATCGTCCTGATCCAGAACGGCATCCATGCCGGAGAGATTGAAGGCAAGGATGCGAGCATGCTACTCCTGCGGGACATTCTCATTACAAAAGAGAAGAGCCATTTGCTGGAGAACCTGATCCTGCTCGTCATCCCGATTCTGAATGTGGACGGACACGAGCGCATCAGTCCGGCCAACGGGCCGAATCAGAACGGTCCCGCTCAGATGGGCTGGCGGACGACATCGCAGAACCTCAATCTCAACCGCGACTATATGAAGGCCGACGCCTCGGAGATGCAGGCGCTGTTAAAGCTCTACTCATCGTGGTTGCCGGATTTCATCATCGACAACCACACCACCAACGGCGCCGATTATCAGTACCACATTACTTACGGCATCGAGCGGCATCAGAACATCAACACATCGCTCAGCGCGTGGGCGAACAATCTGCTCATGCCGTTCGTGACAGGCCGGGTTGAGAAGGCGGGCTTCCGAACCGGTCCCTACATTTCGGCGAGGGACAGCGACCTGCGCAATGGCATTACGATGGATGCCACTCTCCCCCGCTACTCCACAGGATACGCCGCAGCACAGAACAGACTCTGCCTGCTCGTCGAGACGCATTCTCTGAAGCCTTTCGGGAACCGTGTGCACTCCACAAAGGCAACAGCCGAGGCGGTGCTCGAGTACATCCACACCCACACAGCGGAACTGAAGAAGCTGAACCAGGAAGCGGACTCGCGAGCAACACAGAACTTCGGCGTAGACCGCCATCCTCTCCCTGTTGAGCTGGAAGTGACCGACGAGTCGCGGCCGTTCACGTTCAAAGGATTCGAGTCGTTCGAAGAGGATAGTCCGCTGACAGGCTCACCGGTCATCAAGTACAGCTCTACGCCGGTGGAGTTTAAGGTTCCTCTGTATGACCGGACAACGGTCGTGAAGTCCGTCGTTCCGCCATTCGCCTATTGCATTCCAGAACAGTTCAGCGCGATCATACAACGAATGCAGTTGCATGGGATCGAGGTTGAGACAGTGACACTGGACCAGCATTGCATCGTCGAGCGGTACAGATTCAAGGATGTCCGCTTCGCGGCAAGGCCTTACGAAGGGAGGCAGCGCGTTAAATGCAGCATGGAGAAGTACACCGAAGAGGTATTCCTTCCGCGCGGCACGTTCGTTGTCCCCACGCAACAGAGGGCGGTACGGGTCATCGTGAACCTGCTCGAACCCGAAGCCCCCGACTCATATGTGCAGTGGGGATTCTTCAATACGTTCTTTGAGCGGAAGGAATACGCAGAGCCGTACGTTATGGAGCCGATTGCCCGACAGATGATAAAGGATGATACCGGACTGAAGGAGGAATTTTATGAGCGGCTTGACAGCGACGAGGCGTTCAGGAATGATCCGGCAGCGCGGCTGGATTTCTTCTACCGGCGGTCTCCGTACTTTGACTCAGCAGAGAATGTCTATCCCATCATGAGAATAGTGGATCATCACATCTTTGCCGCGCTCAAAGGAAGGAACTAGTGCCGAATCTAAAAAGTCACAGTGTACTTTTACCGCAAAGAACGCTAAGCCGATTTAGATTAGGGAATGCAAAGAGCGCGAAGGAATCAAGCCTGCCCTGTCTCTTGTGGCTTTTGCGACCTTTGCGGTTAGATTCTCTAGGAAAGCACAATTTGAGTTATCTGAAACGGCACTAGCCATGCCCACTTCTCCTCCCACGATCCTCTGTCTGGCGAGCTTCCATAAAGGACATGATTTCCTTCGCCAGTGCAGAAAGGAAGGATGCCGCGTCGTTCTGTTGACATCCAAGAGCCTCGAACAGGCCGAGTGGCCGACCGAGAGCATCGACCAGATTTTCTACATCCCGGATGTTGATAAGGAATGGAAGATGGACGACGTCATTTACGGCGTGAGCTACATGGCGCGCACCGAGGCAATTGACTGCATTGTTGCGCTCGATGACTACGACGTGGAGAAGGCTGCCGCACTGCGCGAACACTTGCGCATTCCGGGCATGGGCGATACAACGGCACGCTACTTCAGAGACAAGCTTGCGATGCGCACCAAAGCCGCGGAGGCAGGGCTGGCTATCCCGGACTTCGTGCACGTGCTGAACTATAAGAAGCTCGTACGGTTCATGGACGCATTCCCTCCTCCTTACCTCCTCAAACCGCGGTTCCAAGCCGGAGCAATCGGTATCAGGAATATCAACAAGCCGGATGAGCTCTGGAAATCACTCGACGAGCTTGGCGATAAGCAGTCCTTCTATGTGCTGGAGAGGTTCGTACCGGGAGAAGTCTTCCATGTCGACTCGATTGTGCACGACAACAGGATACTCTTCGCTGTCGTATCTCAGTACGGCAAACCACCGATGGAGGTGGCGCACGAAGGACGTGTGTTCTCCAGTCGAACAATTCTCAGGGGCTCACCGGATGAAGTGGAGCTGCAACGAGAGAACCGGGCAGTGCTGAATGCGATGGGAATGAAACAGGGCGTGTCGCATACCGAGTTCATCAAGCAGAGCGACAACGGACAGTTCGTGTTCCTGGAGACTTCGGCGCGCGTCGGCGGGGCACACATCGTTGATCTCGTCGAGGCGGCAACCGGGTTGAACCTGTGGACGGAGTGGGCGAAGATAGAAGTACGGCCGGGCTACACACTCACCGAGCATCGAGACGACTACGCCGGACTCCTCATCTCGCTTGCAAAGCAGGAGTGGCCCGACCTGTCCGGCTACAACGATCCCGAAGTTGTGTGGAAGCTGCAGAAGAAGAACCACGCCGGACTCATCGTCCGCTCGCCACGCTACGAGCGCGTGGAGGAACTGCTGAAGGACTACACCGAAAGATTCTACAGGGACTTTTTTGCCACACAGCCGCTGCCGAAGAAGGTGGTGGAGTGAACAGATTGGACTTATCCCGTCCCGCCGTCGCGGGACTTCAGCAAAATGACTTGGCGTTCCCCCCTTGCTACTTCCTTGGAACAAACGCCCAGAGAATCACATACACCAGGAACCCGGGTATGACCGGCACAAAAGACCCCACCACAAAGAGAACCCTCACCGTGCTCGCTTTCCAACCGAGCCACTCGGCAATCCCTGCACAGACCCCAGCAATGACTTTGTCATCCGTTGATCGTCGAAGATCTCTCAGCTGAGGCATGTTCGTCCCCTGACACCAACTCCCCTCCAAGCGCTCTCTGCACCTGCCCTGAGCAGTGGGTTCTTTCCATTGGAGAGATGATTCATTATATTGTCACTGTCATGAAGAACCACAAGTCGTTACTCCACACAAACCCATATCTTAGCAACAAGAAGCTGAGAGAGCGTCTTCTTCTCGAGCACGCTTCTGCATCTGCGAAAATCGAAGGCGTCAAGAACGCGAAGCATCGGGCACAGACGCTTGTCCGCAAATCTAACGGACCTTCCTCAAAGCGCGGGTGATCGCCCGTTCCATGATCGCTGCCATCGGTTGGTAATCCTCCGTCAATCCCGCCTGAATTGCTGCAATATACTGATCAAACTCCTTCCCACGACTTCCGATAAACCCTAAATCCAATCCCGTCATTCCGGCCTGGTATGA
>CAYHRX010000115.1:0-8646 GCA_964359075.1 uncultured Chitinophagales bacterium | reverse complement strand
CAGCATGAACAGGTTGTTGGCAACGACAATCATCAGCATCGAGAATGAGAAGATGCCGAGGAAGGCAAAGTATCTCGAGTACCGCACATCGCCGTGCATGTACCCGATGGAGAAGAAATGCACCACCGTGCTGATGAGCGTAACTACCACAAGCATTATAGCTGCAAGGTTGTCCAGGCCGAAGCCGAGGACGATCTTCAACGGTCCGATGCCGGGGACATCATGGAAGTTGACCCACGTGAAGTTCAGCGCCAGTGACTCATGAGGGTAGAGCATCAGTTTCTGGTACAGAACAACAACCGAAACCACTAGTGCTATCGTGATAACCGAAGTTTCCAGCCAGTCACCCTGCCGGGGGAGCTTCTTGCCGAAGAAGATCAACAGCACGAAGCCGAGCAGGGGCAGCAGCAAGATGATAACCGAAAGGCTAAGCAACAGTTCCTGTGACATCTGTAGTCTGTGGTGATTTTTACTCTTTCAAGTTGCTTACATCATCCACGTTCACCGTGTGGAACCGGTGATAAATATTTAGTACGATTGCCAGTGCGATTGCCGCCTCAGCCGCCGCGAGGATGATGACAAACACCGCTGCAACCTGTCCATCCAGATTTATCGCACTGTACCGGGAGAAGGCGATGAAATTGATATTGGCAGCATTCAAGACAAGCTCGACTCCCATAAGCACGAGGATTGCGTTCCGTCTTGTAACGATGCCGTAGATCCCCAGTGCGAACAGCACGGCGCTGACGATCAGGAAATGCGCAAGCTGCACGTTCGGCAGCCAGGCAAAGAATTCGTTGAAGAATGTATCCATAATGTTAGGCTTTCCCCTCCCGGCGCGAGATCAGGGCCGCTCCGATAAGTGCCACAAGCAGCACAACAGAGGAGATCTCAAACGGAAGCAAGTAACTCGTCATCAGCATCTCCCCGATGGACTTCGTCGTGGTGTTCATTGCCAGCGGGCCGGGCACAGGGACGCTCTTCCACGTCGAGTAGAACATCCCAGCCAGCGACCCGGCGACAATCGCAACAATCATCATTGCCGGAACGGTCTGTACCGTGCCCGTTTTGATATCAACGCTGATCACCTTGTTCGTCAGCATTACCCCGAACAGCAACAACACAAGAATACCGCCCACATAGATCAGGATTTGGGTAACTGCAAGGAAATCAGCCTGCAGCAGGGCGTAGAGTCCTGCAACTCCAAAGAATGTAAAGAGGAGTGAAAAGGCGGAGTAGATGATGTTGCGCGAGAAGACAACAACGAACGCCGAGAAGAGTGTTATGAATGCGAAAAGGTAAAAGACAGTGTCAAACAGTTGCATGTTACGATTTGGTCCCGGGTGTTGATGGTGTTGACGCAGCGGCAGCAGGTTTTGCAGCAGGTGCGGCAGTCTTCGCGGCCTTCTTCTCCGCCTCTTCCTTCTCGTATGCAGCGAGTTTTGCTTTCGCCTGGTCAACCTCCGCCGCAGTCATGGTTGCAAAGTTGTAGATCAAATTCGCCCTGTCAAACTCGGAGAACTCGTACACATCCGTCATCTTGATGCACTCGGTCGGACATGGTGGAACGCATAGGCCGCAGTAGCAGCACTTGGCAATGTCGATGTCGAACTGCGGCACGTACAGGCGCTTCTTCGTCCCCACGGAAGTCAAGCCAAGATCCACGTCCGGAGTGGACTTCAATGTCTTGATCGTGATGCAGTCAACCGGACACGCCATCGAACACTGATCGCAGCCGATACAATCATCCATATTCACATACAACCGGTTGCGCGCACGCTCGGGGAGTCTCAGCTTCACGTCAGGATACTGGATCGTCACCGCGGGCCTGAACATATGCCGCCACGTAATCCTCATGCCGATGAGGACGGTGAAGATTCCTTCCCAGATGTTTTTGAAGTATCTACCCATACAAGTCCCTGATTAGCGAGCCATCATGACCCAGAAGCCAACACCTAGAATGCACACGAACGAAAATGGTATCAACACTTTCCACCCGACATACATCAATTGGTCAACACGCAGGCGCGGCAGCGTCCATCGCAGCCACATCTGCACAAAAATGAGCGCCATCCCCTTCCCGAGGAACCAGATCAGTCCCCACACCGGTCCGGAAAGGAATTCGCCAAACGGGCTGTTCCATCCACCCAGGAACAGCGTCGCAGCAATTGCAGAGACAGCAAACATGTTCGCATACTCTGCAAGGAAGAAGAGCGCAAACTTCATTCCCGCGTACTCCGTGTGGTAGCCTGCCACAAGCTCGGACTCTGCTTCTGGAATATCAAATGGCGTTCGGTTCACTTCAGCAAGAGATGCAACAAAGTAGATGAAGAATGCCATGAAGAGGAACGGAAACTTCTGGAAGATGAACCAGTTCCAGATCGGCCCGGACTGTGCCACGTTGATCTCCTGCAAATCGAATGTCCCGGTCACCATAATCACTGCAAGCAACGAAATGGCAATCGGGACTTCGTAACTGACGATCTGCGCTGCCGAGCGCATCGCTCCGAACAACGACCACTTGTTGTTCGATGACCAACCGGCCATCAGAAGTCCGATGACAACGAGCGATGAGATGGAGATAATGTAGAAGAGTCCGATGTTGATCTCGCTGCCAACATACGCAGCGCTGAAGGGAATTGCAGCAAATGCCGCATACGATCCGACGAACGCAACATACGGAGAGAGAATGAACAGGAGCCGATCCGCAGCCGCCGGAATGATGTCTTCCTTCTGGATGAGCTTCAGGATGTCGGCGATTGTTTGTGACCAACCGTGCCAGCCCCCCGTGCGCATCGGGCCAAGCCTGTCCTGCATGTGCGCCGAGACCTTCCGCTCAAGCCAGACAGCCCCTAGGGCGAAAGGGATAATCCAGAGCAGCGGCAGAATTGCCATGAGCACGTAGACAAGTATCTCGTTTTGCAGGACGTCGAGAAGAAGTTCTTTCATTGTGATATCTCGAATTGCGAATTAGTGAATGCGGATTGGTCTCACCGATTCGCCTTTGCAGTTTTCCCGGAAGAAGTGAAGATCGCCGTGAGCTCGTTTGCTTCTTTCAACAACACCCCAAAATGCCTTTGTTCTCTTTTTCAGTTCTTCTGGGGTCACGGCTTTTCCAATCTGAGCCACGGGTAATCCGCAATCGGCAATTCGCACTCCGCAATGCTACCGGTCCACTTCTCCCAGCACAATATCAATGCTGCCAAGGATCGCAACGATATCCGCGATCATGGCACCACGGGCGATGGCTGGCAGGACGGAAAGATTCACAAAGCACGGCCCCTTCACCTTCACTCGGAACGGGCTCGTCGTCCCGTCAGCCATGATGTAGTAGCCAAGCTCGCCTTTGGGCGTTTCTGTTCGGACATACAGGTCTGCAGTGTCTGGCCTGATGCGTTTTGGCACTGCCGACTGCACATCGCCGGGCGGAATCTTGTCCACCGCCTGTTCGAGGATGTTCAGGCTCTGTTCCATCTCCTGAATACGCACCATGTATCGATCCCAGCAGTCACCAACCGTTCCCATCCTCCCCTTGCCAACTGGAATCTCCCAATCGAAGCGATCGTAAATTGAGTAGGGATCATTTTTTCTTAGATCCCACTTCACACCCGATCCTCGAAGCACCGGTCCGCTTGCCGCGTAGTTGATCGCGACATCTGCCGGGAGAACTCCGACATTCGCTGTCCGCTCGACGAAGATCTTGTTGTACGAGAGAAGATCGTTCAGCTCTTTGATGTTCGGACGGAAGTACTTGCAGAAGTCTTTCACTTTCTGCTGGAAGTCAGACGGCACGTCATGCGAGAGACCACCGATCCAGATGTAGTTGTACAGCAAACGGGCGCCGCACGTCTGCTCGAAGATGTCGAGGATGCGCTCGCGGTCCCGGAAGAGATAGAGGAACGGGGTGAATGCGCCTATGTCCAGTCCATATGTGCCGACGGCAATCATGTGACTTGCGATCCGCTGCAGCTCCGCCATGATAACGCGGATATACTCCACTCGCTCCGGCACTTTGATCTTCAGCAGCTTCTCGCACGCCACCGCGTAGCCGAAGTCGTTATTCATTGCAGCAACGTAATCCATACGGTCGCAATATGGGATAACTTGCTGGTAGTTCGTCATGTGCTCGCAATGCTTCTCAAAGCAGCGGTGCAGATATCCGATATGCGGGATGACGTCAACAACGATCTCCCCATCAACAACCAGCTCAAGCCGCAACACACCGTGTGTGGAGGGGTGCTGTGGCCCCATGTTGATGACCATCTCTTGTTCCTTGAGAGGCCGGCCGAATCCCGGGATAGTTACCGGACGCCGGGTCGCTTCGTCAACTGCTGTCAGTGTCGCTTCCATCAGTAAGGCACCTTCATGCCAAGGTAGTACTCAGGCACTTGATAGTCCTTGCGGAGCGGGTGTCCCTCCCAGTCGTCGGGCAACAGAATGCGCCGAAGATCGGGATGGCCATCGAAGATGACGCCGATGAGGTCATAGGCCTCCCGTTCGTGCCAGTTGGCTGTCTTCCAAACCGACTCAACAGAGTGAACGTGGGGTTTTTCAACTGTCACGTCGACCTTAAGCGTGAACTTGTGGCCCCACTTCATTGATGAAAGATGATACACCACGCCTAGCTTGCCGCCCATGTAGTCAACACCGCTCAGACACATCAGGTAGTCGAATGACAGCTTATCATCATCGCGCATGAACAAAGCAACGTCCTTGGTCCGCTCTGGCGCAATCCTGGCGTACGGATCGATCACTCCATCAATCTTCACTTCCAGAACAGCTTCGGAAAACCTTGCTTTGAGGGAATCGGCTATCTCTTGAGGGATCATCAGGATTTCGGATTGCGCCTGCCCGACTCATCGAGTCTTACGAGGCAGGCAGGGATCGCAGATTTCGGAATGAAACTCATGCTGTCTTTTTCTTGGCGAGACTTTCGTTGCGGATCTTCTCTTGCAGCTTCATCAAGCCTTCCATCAACGCCTCAGGCCGTGGCGGGCAGCCTGGCACATACACATCAACGGGTATGATGCGGTCCACGCCTTTCAGGACGTGGTAGCCGTGTTCCCAATATGGGCCGCCGCAGTTCGAGCAGCTTCCCATCGAGATCACGTAGCGGGGCTCACTCATTTGGTCGTACAACGTCTTGATACGTGAAGCCATTTTCAACGTCACGGTCCCGGCAACAATCATCACGTCAGATTGTCGCGGCGTTCCCCTGAAGAACACACCAAAGCGGTCGAAGTCGTAGTGCGATGCACCGGTCGCCATCATCTCGATTGCACAGCACGCGAGACCAAATTGCATGCCCCAGAGCGACGACAGCCGCGCCCAGTTCAGCAGACTGTCCATCGAGGTGATGATGACGTTGCCGTTTTCAAACTTTTGGTCTAAGAGCCCCATGGGGGATTCATGATTGAGGGTTCAGGGTTCACAAAGCAACTTCTTCTTCAACAAGATGATCTTCTCGCACTCCGATACCACGCTCGAACTTCGGAAGCTTTGGCGCTGGCTTGTCCCAATCGAGATCTCCTTTCCGCCACACGTAGGCATACCCAACGAAGAGGATCGCAAGGAAGACAAGCATCTCGATGAAAGCAAACCATCCCAGCTGCTTGTACACCGTCGCCCACGGGAAAAGGAACACCACCTCAACATCAAAGATGAGGAAGATGAGTGCGATGACGTAGAATCGGATATTGAACCGCACGCGTGTATCGCCAACCGGTGTTTCGCCGCATTCGTACGTGGAAAGCTTACTGGGATAAGGACGGTGGGGACGAATCAACCATGAGGTGATCAAGCCTGCAGCAACAAAAACCACTCCGATTATCAGGAAGATAAGGACACGACCAAACTCGGTGAGCATGTACGATGAATTCTCCAGAGACCTCAGGCGAGAGAACTTGCAGTGAAACAAGCCTCTCTACAAGTTCATAGTGTAATGGAACGCGGAATTAATATAGCAAGATGGGGGGGAATAGTCAAGGTAAGGCCAAGCCAAGGACTTTACTGGAGAACGAACTTGTGTCTGAGATCGTTCCTCCCTGACGCAGGATCGAACTCCCGCTGCACATCGTCTGTGTCCTTCCTGCCAACGCGCCCCAGTGCATTCGCCTTTCACCTTCACGCCGATGGATATACTGTCTGAACCCACCAAGGTCCACCGACTCTCCACCTATCCTCATCCGGTGAGTGTCAAGCTCGCCAGTTTCAAGTGCGTTCTGCGCAAAGAGCAATCCGTGGATGATGCTTGACTTCCCCGAGCTGTTCGCACCAAAGATAAGCGTGAGCGGACGGATGGGGATGTTTTGCGTTTCTGCAAACGCTTTGAAGTTGCCGAGACGAAGGGAGGTTATCATGGAGAAAACTTATGTGGATTTCACAATACGGATTTGAGATTCAGAGATGCTCAGTTGTTTTGTCCGGGAAGACCCTTGGGATATACAAGAACAATATCCGGCGTCTGCGGTGTTCGCTTGATTCGCTCTTGACCTTCCTTTGTGTCACGTTGAAGTGCAGCTTCGATTTTCTTTCTTAGATTCGGATGAGCGTCGATGCTTTCGTTTCGTTCTTCGAGTTTGTCCATCACTTCCCAATACAGCTTGTTGTAATGGGGATAACACTTCTCTTGCAGCTCGAGGTCAATTTGCTCACCGAGCTTCGGACCCTCGCCGTCGAATTTCCAATGACTGTCGATGTCTGCGCGGAGTGTAACAAGCATTGGTGACTTCAATCTCACAATCAGCTTTCGTGAGATTGGACCAACTTCATCGAAGAGCCATGCGGCTTCATCTTTGTTCTTTGCGCTGCAAACGCTGACACTTCCGTCAGCCCAGCGGTAGGCATAGGTGGACATGGCAACCTCTTAGTAGCCCGGCTTTGGTGATTCGATCATACCAATCAGGTTTATTTGGATCAGTATTCATTCTCCGCTATCAGCCCAAGTAATCATTGGGGTGCTCCAGTATGGGTTTCTTCGTTCTTCTCCCTCCACCTCGCCGTCAACTCGCCCGTGAAGGCGCGGTGAAGAACAGTTTTGAATAGACTCTCAATGTTCTCGGATGCTTGATCCCCATTTCTTTGAATCATTCTAGCATCACGGACAAGTGCGGCAAACTCTGCCTGAAGTTCTGTAGGGGGGAGTGGTATCCTGATTCCTCTTACATTCTCATGATTTAGTCCTTGCCGTGTTGCGCCAGTTTGAGAACGGCTTATCAGAGATTGCCCATAAGGTGTCGATAGTATGAATGAAACGTATTCGGGTTTTGCCAATTCGTTTAGTCTCATAATGCAGACATGCTGATTCACATTCGCTTCATGATCTTGAACATCGTACCACGCAACACGGCCGATGGAGGCCCCTGTTATGTTGAGCAAAACATCGCCAAACATCACCCTCGTTCTTGCCATTGACTCGTGAATCTCCATGGGAAGGCATGCAATATCATCTAGGACAAGCCCGTTCATCTGGATATTCTGGCTTCTGAGAAAGTACGGGCCCTCCTTCACATAGTTTTCTTCTCCGCCTCGCGGAGTCAATCCACTTGTTACTAGTGTTACGATCTCACCGATTGATTTTGTTTCCCACCCCATCTCATTCCTTACCGGGTCCCCAAACATCTTGTAGAACAGTGCCGGGAGTATCCGCTCGGCGAGTGCATCCGCCTCGCGGCGCAGCTTGCGCAGCGCATCTGCTTGGTCGAGGATCTCTACAATGCGGCGCTGTTCGGGGGGCGGGGGAAGAGGAATCTCGTAGTCCCAGAACTTGTCCATGATCATTCTGGGCATCTTCACGCCAGCCACAACTTGATTTGCAAACTGAAGAAACGTATCGGAGCGCAGGTAGTAAGTCAAGAACTTCCTGTCAAGCCTTTCTGGGTCGGGCCGAAGGGTTACCAACTCAGTTGTAGCCATTCCTGGCTCATCAGGCGTTAAAACTTTGTTGAGGTACGGTCTGAGTTTTGAGTAAAGAACATTCCGCTCGTCAAAGGCATGTGAAGAAACTCCTGCGTCATACGCCGGACTCACGACCTTCTCGAGAATCCTCCCTGTCCCGGACTCGATTTGATCGAGCGTTAGATGCCAGACTGGATCGTCTGGTTCAAATCTTCGGTCCGAAGAAATTGAAGGTGATACATCACCAAGTTTTACTCGGGGCCAAGGCACTTACTACACCTTTGTATTCGACTTGATCGCTTCGAGCAGATTATTCAATCCCTCAACCACCTTTATGTACTTCTCACGTACTTCTTGAATCAACTGCTCCGGGTCCTCAACCGGTATGGCCGAGGACACCTGAGGCTTGTACCGACCCGCAGCAAGGTTGTATTCTTCGGAAGCAATGCGCTCAACTGTTGTCCACCAGCATTCAGGTTCTTCGCTATCGGCTTTGAGCAATGTATTCGCTTCAACTCCGGGGGGTTGCGTGAAGTCTGAGGACTTGTAGACATTCCACTGCTTTATCAGATCAGGGATGTCGTTCAACTCCGGCGTTTCCACACGTCCGCCGCCGCTGATCTTTTCGGGATCGAAGCCGTCGTTCTTGATCTCGTAGAACCAGATTTTCCCCTCCGCGTGCGACCTCCCCCCTTCGAGGCTGTCCAAAAAGTTCTTTCCTGGCCGCCATGGGTGTTGGGAGACCTCCAG
>CAYHRX010000114.1:6169-8672 GCA_964359075.1 uncultured Chitinophagales bacterium | reverse complement strand
CACTCTTGCTCGGCATTATGACAATGTTCATCATTCATCGTAACAGACTACTAGTGGCTGTCCAACAACCCTCTCAAGCGCCAGCCTACCGGAGCGTAAGCGTAGCCAGCGAGAAGATTGAGCGAATAGAGATAGTCCTACTTAAAGACAAAATCTATGGCGTACGCACAAAGGTTGCAACTGCGGCAAGTTCTTGAGCAATTATCTTTTGCCGTGGCTTCTCTGCTGGCCAGCCAACAATATTTGCATGTGCATTGTTGTTTGGTAGTGGGTGGGGATGGACGTCGAGTGCTAGTTGGCGAGCAGCGTGTGTCTGAAAATCTGCGCGTCCGTAGAGTGTAGACTTGGGAATTGCAGCGGCAACGGTATACCCAGCCTTCCAGATTTCTCGTTCAGGCAACCCCATATGGCGAGTGACAGAAAGGTCAGTGTAAGGATGGGGCATGAAAGCTTCAGGCCTCGGGGTATCATCGCTGGGACGGAACCATTTGCTAAAGAGCACGAAACGTGCAAGCCATTCCTCATCAGCCACGTTAGTGTGGGGAGCACCCGCGCTCATACAGCTTTGACTCTTTCGATGAGGTCCGAGATAACCTTAGGCACTTGTCCATAGAAGACTTCAGTACCAAATGTTTTGTTGGGTCCTAATAGCGCGGCGTAGTGCAAATCGCCTTCAGGACTGATGCTCACAGAAAGTAGTCGACGTGGCGAGTGATACCACTCAAACGTAATGTGTCCATCAGGTTCTGCGCTTACTGAAGGTGGAGATGTGGTATTTGGAAGAGACAACAGAAATGCAGCAGAGCGATAGTATGTATCAACAGTGATTGGTTGCGCATTGTAACCATCCCATCCAGCCTCGGTAGTAGCCGAACGAACCTCCATAAGCTCTGGAAGAACCTTCTTCATCAATGAAAAGTAAAACTCAGGTTTCTCCAACTCGTTCTGACTTTGACGGATTTGATTATTAATGAACAAAGCCGTTTCACTGCTGCCACGTGTACCGAACGATCCAATATTTAGGTATGCAGAAGTAATCATTTCTGGAATCATTATTGAAGCCTTTCTTTGAGCTTTTCAGTAATTGTACCTAAAAAAGTCTTGTTTTTCAACCAGCGAATTTCCGCGAGCCTGTGCTCTAGTAATCCGATTTTTGCTTCAAAAGGTTGCTGAGTATAGACATCAACATCAAGGATTAGAGCAAGTTCTTTTGCCTCAGGGTTTTGCACGGTTTTAATTAGATTAATTGCATATGGATGGTTAGGCACGGCTAGTGTATTGTGATGCAAGAAACCAGTTAGTGTTAGGTTCAGGTCTGGCAAGTCATCTGGAAATCCCTTGAGATACTCCTCTATCAGGACGCGATCTTCTGAAACCGGAAAGCGGTTAATGAATCTAACCCCCAACCGTTGGATTTCAGCTGGTCGTGCGAGTTCATAATGCATCTCCCATAATCGCATTGCTTCCGACTTAAACTGTTTCCAGCTTTGATAGGGCTGGAGCCGACTGAATGAGAAGAGCTCTAGTTGGAACTTTGCAATTTGTTTTTTGTCGGTTGATGTGAAAATGTATCCTTGCCAACCAAGATCCTGCGCAGCAACCTTTGGTTCTTGTTCAAGAACGAATTGGAACTGATTCAAAAAACCGCGAGCCGAACGGTTTTCTGGGTAGTCAGTGAGTTGGGGCTTGAGCTTTGCAAGAGTTTCAGCCTCGTTCCATTGTACGCTTGCACGTGCACGGATCTCAATAACTGCCTCAGTAATTGCAGCACGGGGAAAATGCGGAAACTCTTCCGTAATATCTATCTGTAATGGTGCTTGAGGGGACATGGAGATTGGTACTAATATACACAACGATTTTGATATGTCAAAAGGTCTCTGGTAGTCTCGGATTAATAAACGCCTAAAATATCTTTTCGGTTGCTCTTACCATTCGCCACGCAATTGACGTGTTATTTGTTCACCACTCCCCATCCTCTCTTCGACAAATCACGGTAGATGATCCACCCCGCCAGTAGCGCAATCGCAAAGAACACCAATCCCATCCCGGTTTCACCGAGCAACAATTTGCCAGTCCCGAACAGCGTCATGTACACAAGCACCACTCCGGCAAGCCAATCAACAAATAGGTGTGCAAAGCCAGAATCGCCCTTCACATCGGGGAGCTTATCGGAGATGGGTTTCCACAGCACGCCACCCGGATGCACGCGGCGGTAGAAGGCGAACAGCGTTGCCTCATCTGTTGGTTTCGTGAGGAACGTAACCATCAGCCAACAGAGTGTTGTGAACGCGACGATCAGGAAGAGTGATTCGGGGAACCTGATGTCAGTGTGTTGACTAACGAACCAGTAGCCGAGGAATGGAGCAACCATCGCTGCAATCTCTGACCAGGCGTTCACTCTCCACCAATACCACCTGAGAATGAGCACCAGGCCGAGTCCCGCCCCGGGCGCTGTGCGCGATTTATCTACAAAAATAGTGTGAAGTATGTTCAGTCGACCGGT
>CAYHRX010000114.1:0-6159 GCA_964359075.1 uncultured Chitinophagales bacterium | reverse complement strand
CGAGTCCCGCACCAGCCTCAATGATGAACGACCATGCGCCTGAGATCGTCTGCATGTTGGCGGTGACGATGATGGAGACGATCATCATGAATCCGGTGGCGAGGCGCGAGATCAGAATGTAGTGCTTCTCGTCGCCGTCTCGCTTGACGAACCGCTTGTAGAAATCGTTGATGACGTACGATGTGCCCCAGTTCAGATGAGTCGCAATCGTGGACATGTACGCTGCAAAGAACGCAGCCACGAGCAGGCCGAGAAGTCCGGCAGGGAGATGGTCTTTCATTGCCAGCACGTAGCCGAGCTTCTTGTCCGTGGCACTGAGGTTTGGATACAGCACGAGCGTTGCAAGTCCGGTGAGGATCCACGGCCAGGGGCGCAAACAGTAGTGCGCGACAGTAAACCAGAGTGTTGCCAGCAACGAATGCTTCTCATCTTTGGCGGACATCATCCGCTGCGCCACGTAGCCGCCGCCTCCCGGCTCGGCACCCGGATACCATGAAGCCCACCACTGGATGCCGATGTACGCAAGGAATGCAGTGAGTGTCAGTGCGAGCGCAGTACCCGCACCAACGCCGCCTTCGCCAATTGAAGGAAGGAACTGGAATGTTGTTGCCGGCAGCTTCTCCTGCAAGCCTGCAATCCCACCGACTTCCGGAAGACCGAGGACGACGAATGCAAGGACTATCGTTCCCCCCATGGCAATCACAAACTGCACAACATCGGTGACTGCAACCCCCCATAGTCCTGACGTTGCAGAGTAGAGAGCCGTGAGGATCATTGATCCAACGACATACCACAGCACCTGTTCCTGCGGGATGTCAAACAGTCCTTGAAGGATACTCGCCATCGCGAGGTTCACCCATCCCATAATGACGCAGTTCATGAACACGCCAAGGTACATCGCCCGGAACCCCCGCAGGAATGCGGCAGGTCTTCCTGAGTAGCGCAGCTCAGTCAGCTCAACATCCGTCATGATACCGGCGCGGCGCCAGAGCCGTGCGAAGAAGAAGACCGTAAACATGCCGCCGAACGCCATGTTCCACCAGAGCCAGTTGCCGGCGATGCCGTTCTGCGCAACAAGCTCGGTGACTGCAAGCGGAGTGTCCGCAGCAAAGGTCGTCGCCACCATCGAAGTGCCCGCAAGCCACCATGGCAGGTTGCGACCGGAGAGGAAGAACTCGGTCGTGCTCTTCCCTGCGCGACGGGAGTAATAGAACCCAACAGCAGCGGAGAGGAGGAAGTACAAAATGATGAGAAGCCAGTCGATGAGGTGGAGATGCATATCAGACTCCTGAATACTTAACTCTTGGCTTCTTGGCGGTTAAGAATCGAAGAGAGATTGCCCACGATCAGCGTCGTACACGTCCCGATGAACGTAAACCACGTCCACGCGATCTTCGTCTCAAAGAAGACGAATGCCATGACCACGATTCCGGCACCGAAGCCGATGATGGCATCGCGCTCGCGGGTGTTCTTGAACAGCGCACCGAGAAGGAATGTGCCGAGCAGTCCACCGTACGTGACCGACGCAATGCTGAGTGCCAGCTCCACAAGCGCCTTTGAGGTGTTGGCGATGAAAAAGATCGCCACGGCCACGAGTAGTCCGCACCACAGAAGTGAAAACATTCTCGACATCCACAGGTCGTGCCTGTCGGTGCTCTCTTTGGCGAAGTACGGCTTGTAGATGTCGTGCATCGTTGCAGAGGCGAGCGAGTTCACCGAGCCGGAAAGCGTGGACATAGCTGCCGCCAGTAGTCCGGCGATGATAATGCCTGAGAGCCCGCTCGGCATGCTCTCGATGATGAACTTCGGGAATACTTCGTCGGCTTTGAGCAGGCCCAGTGCCGGAAGCGAAGAGCCATTGTAGAACGCATAGAGAAGCAGCCCGATGGCGAGGAAGATGGCGAACTGGACGATCACGATGATACCACTGCCGATGAGCGCGCGCCGGCTGCCGCGCAGAGTCGGCACCGTGAGCAAGCGTTGCACAATGATCTGATCGGTACCATGCGAGGCCATGGAGAGGAACGCTCCGCCTATGAGGCTTGCAATGAGTGTATAGGGTGATGTAAAGAACGCGGCAAGTGACAAGCCGAATCCTGTGTGTACCACAGCAAGCTTGTCGGCAGGGATGTTCGCCGGACCGCTGGGCAGCGCGTTGAGCATGACCACCATTGCCCCGACGGCACCGGCGAGGTAGATGAACATCTGCACAACGTCAGTCCAGATGACGGCGCGGACGCCTCCAATGAGCGTGTAGAGGAGCGTAATGCCTGCCATGATGCCAATCGCGGCGATGTAGATCTGTTCGTTAGGCACATCGGTGAAGCGCTGCCAGCCCTTCATGAGGATGGCGAGTGGGATTGCTGTTGCGAAGAGACGGACGCCGTCGGCGAGGACACGTGTGACCATGAACGTAATGCTGGCAGTGCTCCTCATCGTCGGACCAAACCTCTGGCCAAGAAGCTGGTACGCGGTGGTCAACTCTCCGGTGGCGTATGCAGGGAGAAGGATGAAGCTGACAGCTATCCTTCCGAGAAGATAGCCAAACGTGACTTGCAGGAAGTTCAGGTTGCCAAGATACGCCACACCCGGAATGCTGATGAACGTGAGGGTGCTGGTTTCCGTGGCAACGATGGCAAAACAGACGGCCCACCAGGGAATCTGCCTGCTGCCAAGGAAGTAATCGCGCACTGAGGTTTGTTTCCCGCCGGAGACGACGCCGAGCACCGCCATGCCGATAAGGTAGGCAATGACGATGACGTAGTCGAGTGTGGAGAATCCCATTCAGTGCTTTGTGGCGTGACCTGCTTCTCGGATCTCGAACACACGGTCGAGCATGGAGATCTTCAGGAGGCTCGACACCTTCTTGTGTACGTTGATGAGCCTGACCTTGCCGCCGTGCTCTTTCATTTTCCGGTCGGCGATCAAAAGCGCGCTGAGCCCACTGCTATCGCAGAAATCAACATCAGCAAGATCAACGACAAGGCTCTCGACCTTTGGCTTGCACAGGATCAGGAACTCACCTTTCAACTCGGGAGAGACCGATGAATCGAGTTTCTTCTCCTTCAGCTTCAGCGTGACGGAGGATCCGTTTTTGTGGGTTTCAAAGTTCATGTTTCCTTCTCCCGCCTAGAACTTTTCTAGGCATTGAACAAGACGATCGTAGATGAGTTTCCTCCCAAGAGTTGGATCTGGCTTCACCTGGAAGTTATAGAAGACATCGGCCTGCTTGTGGCTGAACCCGACTCGGATAGTTGCGCCGCTTGCCTTACAAATATAGCCTGAGGGAAGTACGAAGTCAAGGTTCAAGTCGATGGCCAGATCGTAGCGTTTCCGTGAGAGACTGCCGATGAAGTCTGGGCGGGGAATGAAGAAATATGACACCTGTGGCTTCAACAAATGAATGAACTGGCTGCGCGGCAGCAACCGCACGATCTCCAGACCGTGGTCGCCGGTGACAACCGTGATATCTTCTTCTCTGAACCGAGACCTCAGCATCTCTATTACTCTCCGCGTCGGCAAGAGATCCTGTTCGGCCAACGGCATGACGACGAGTGCGCGATGCGCAGAGGAGATTGCCGTTGTGAACGAAATGACATCATCGTGCAGCTTCCGGAAGCGCCAGCGCGAGAGATGAATGCCAAGTGTATGTCTCGTTCCTTCCAACATCCCATTCACTCGATCATCGTACGGAATTCTTCTTCAGAAATAGTCGGGATGCCGAGCTGCCTGGCTTTCTGCAATTTTGATCCGGCATCTTCGCCTGCCAGCACCACGTTCACGTTCTTGCTTACAACGGAGGCAACCTTGCCGCCATGCTCTTCAATGATGCGCTTTGCCTCCTCGCGTCCGTAGGAAGGAAGTGTGCCGGTGAGGACAAAGACCTTGCCCGCAAGTTTGCCCGTTGTCCTTCTCTTCGCTGCCTCGAGAACGACGCCGGCGGCTTTCAGTTTCTTGACGATTTCCCGGTTGTGCTTCTCCCCGAAGAAGTGCACAACGCTCTCGGCCACCGTCGGTCCAATGCCGTCAACAGACTGCAATTCATCTTCTGTTGTGTTCTGGAGCGAATCAATGGACGGCAGGTTCTCGGCGATGAGCTGCGCGACGCCCTGTCCAACATGGCGGAGGCCCATGGCGAACAGCACACGGTGAAATGGCTGCTTCTTACTTTGCTCGATGGCGTCAAGAAGGTTCTGTGTACTCTTCTCACCCCAACGGTCCAGTTCGACAAGTGTGTGCCGGTGTTTGTGGAGAGAGTAAAGATCGGCGTAGTTCTTCACCAGTCCGAGGCCGACAAGCTGCTCAACGACCGCCTCGCCGAGTCCCTCAATGTCCATGGCGCCACGATGCGCAAAGTGTTCGATACGGCCTTTCACCTGGGCCGGACACTCGGTGTTCTCACAGAAGTAGTTGGCTTCGCCTTCTGGCCGATAAATGCGAGAGTTGCATTCAGGACACCTCTCTGGCATAGAGAAGGGCTTGGCGCCTTTGGGCCTCTTGCTCTCTACGACGCCACTCACCTTTGGAATAACATCCCCACCTTTCTCCACAATGACGGTGTCGCCGACACGGAGATCAAGCTCGTTGATGTAGTCGATATTGTGGAGCGTCGCACGGCTGACGGTCGTGCCGCCGAGGAACACCGGCTCCAGTTCCGCCACAGGCGTTACGGTTCCAACCCGTCCAACCTGAAGCGTAATACCATTCAGCTTCGTCTCAGCCTTGCGAGATGTGAACTTGAACGCGATTGCCCAGCGTGGACTCTTGGCAATATTGCCCAGCAACTCCTGCTGACGAAGCGAATCCACCTTTACCACCACACCATCGATGTCGTACGGCAGCGTGTCACGTCTCTCTTCCCACTGCTTCCAGAAGCTAATCACATCGTTAATATCGTTGCATCGGCAGATATGTTTGTTGACAGGAAGACCAAGCTTCCGCAGCGTTTGCAGGTTTTCATGGTGACTGTTCAGCTTGGCCCCTGGCGCGAACAGGGCATAGGTGTACATACGGATTGGCCGACTTGCCACAATTTTCGGGTCCTGAAGTTTCAACGTTCCCGATGTCGCGTTCCGCGGGTTGATGAAGGTCTTCTCATCAACAGCGGCTCGCTGCTTATTCATTTCCTGAAACTCATCCTTGTGCATGAATGCTTCGCCGCGGACTTCAATCGTCCGCAACGACTGGTCTTTCGTTCGTAGTCTCAGCGGGAGTGAGCGGATCGTCTTCAGGTTGTGGGTGATGTCGTCTCCTTGCGTTCCGTCTCCCCGGGTTGCTCCCTGGACAAACACACCGTCACGGTATTTCAACGAGATTGCCACACCATCGAACTTCAGCTCCGCAACATAGGCTGACGTCTGTCTTCCCAGTAGTTCACGCACGCGTCTGTCGAAGTCGCGGATTTCCTCTTCCGAATACGAGTTTGCCAGGCTCAGCATCGGCGGGGTGTGGGTGGCTGTCCCGAACTCCTTGATCGGCTGCCCGCCAACGCGTTGCGTAGGAGAGTCGAGTGTCAGCAGATCGGGATACTCGCGCTCCAGCCCCTGCAGCTCGCGCAACAGCGTGTCGTATTGCTCATCGCTGATGGTGGGACTGTCGAGGACGTAGTACCGGTAGTCGTGCTCGTGCAGTTCTTTTCGGAGCCTCTCGATCCGCCGGGTAATCTGGGAGGAAGGTTTTGCCATGTGCACTACTTATGAGTCGGCGTCTCGCGTTTGAGCTCAACGTTGCGTACCACGGCGCCACGTTTGCCCAGTGTTCCTATCCGCTTTCCATCAAGCGTGAACTCGATCGCACCGGCGTTCCCGAGCGACACGCTGAACCGTTCCTTTGCTTTCCACGACCTTGCACTGTGCGGCTTGAACAGGTATTGTTGCGGTGGCAGCTTATCGATGACGATCTGCATCCACACCGAGTCGGTGGTCGTAGCCTTCAGGACAAGACTGTCAGTATGTGACGAGGTCGTCGTGGCGGGGGAAGGGGCTGCAGGTCTGGCCGTCGTCGAATCTGCGGCGCTGTTGGCTTCTTTGACGGCGCTCTCGAATGGCGATTCCTGCGTTGGTGTTGTCGGCTTCATGCGCGCAAGATTCCAGAACACGACGGCAAGGGTGGCGATCAGTATGACAGCGATAGCAATCTTTGCAGTGGTGGGGTTTATCC
>CAYHRX010000113.1:0-8682 GCA_964359075.1 uncultured Chitinophagales bacterium | reverse complement strand
TTCACCTTCACCGTGCCGGTAACATTTCGCTGGGTGACATCAACAAACGCGTCGAGTGCGTTGCGAAGCGGGGAGAACCACAAGCCATTGTAGACCATGTTGGCATACTTCTGCGCAAGCTCACCCTTCAGATCGAACACAGCCTTGTCCAGTGTCAGGCGCTCGAGTTCTGTGTGCGCGAAGTGAAGGATGGTCGCCGCTGGCGCTTCATAAATCTCCCTCGACTTGATGCCGACCCGCCGATTCTCAACCAAGTCAATGCGACCGACACCATGCGAACCGCCAATGTCATTCAGAAGATGAATGAGCTCAACTGAATCCATTCTCTGACCATTCACACCAACCGGAACGCCGGCTTCAAAGTCAATACTCACATACTCGGGAGTATCCGGGGCCTGTTCCGGCGCAACCGTGCGTTGGAAGGCATCTGCCGGAGGCTCAACCATCGGATCTTCCAGCACCCCGCACTCGATACTGGTTCCCCAGATGTTCTCATCAATCGAATAAGGACTCTTCACCGTCGCTGCAACCGGAATGTTGTGCTTCTTCGCGTACTCGATCTCCTCTTCCCGCGATGTGAACTCCCACTCACGCAGCGGTGCGATGACCTGCAGTTGCGGAGCAAGCGCGGCAACAGAAACTTCGAAGCGTACCTGGTCGTTGCCCTTCCCCGTGCATCCATGTGCGACCGCGTCGGCCTTCTCCTGGAGCGCCGTCTCGACAAGAAGCTTTGCGAGCAGCGGGCGTCCAAGTGACGTCGCCATTGGGTAGGCATGCTCGTACAGAGCGCCGGCCCTCAACGCCGGAAACACGTAGTGCTCCACGAATTCCTTCGTCGCATCCAGAACGAACGCCTTCGCCGCCCCGGTCTTCAGGGCTTTTTCCTCGACACCGTTGAGCTCTTTCTTCTGTCCAATGTCGCCGGTAACAGTGACGATCTCGGCATCGTACTTTTCCATCAGCCACTTGATCATGACTGACGTATCAAGCCCACCGGAGTAGGCGACGGCGATCTTCATTCTCTTCTTCATTACTTCCCTTCGATAAGTTTGTCTTTGAGAAATTGGACTACGTGCGATGTCTTCTTTTTCGATGACGGGATCACGAGCAGGGTGTTGTCTCCCGCCACCGTCCCAATAATCTCCGAATGCGGCTGGATATCGAGGAACTCACCAACGATGCTTGCACAGCCGGGGAGCGTTTTAATCACGATCATGCTCTCGTTCGAGCGGATGGAGACGACCTCCTTGCCGACGACCGGCTTCAGGGCCTGAACTTCTGCAATCTGCGCGGCCTGCATTGAATAGCGCGGTCCGTCAGCGGACATCACGCGGCTGACACCAAGCTCTGCAAGATCACGGGAGAGTGTCGCCTGAGTGACCATGCATTTGCGTCTCTTCAACTCAAGCCTGAGCTCATCCTGGTTCGCGATGGGACGCGAGTCGATGATCTCTTTGATCGCAAAGTGTCGGGCTTGCTTTATCATCCGGCGTTCTTATGCGAAAATCGTTTCGAGCAATTCATCTCGATGTACACCAGCCGGTTTGCCTGCCCCGAACAAGTACGCGAGGATACCCTTCTGGACGTGCAGTCGGTTCTTCGCTTGTGGCAGCACTACTGAGTGGGACCCCTCAAGCACATCCGCCGTGATCTCCTCTCCCCTGTGCGCAGGAAGGCAGTGCATCACCACACAGCCCGGCTTCGCTCTCGAAAGCAATTCGACATTGATCTGATATCCGCTGAAAGCCCGCAGTCGTTCGGCTTTCTCCTCTTCCTGTCCCATGCTCACCCACACGTCGGTGTAGAACACGTCGGCGCCTTCGGCAGCTTCCATCGGATCGCGGACGACCTCGATCTTGCTCATACCCGCTTTGATGGCCCGTGTGAGGAGCCGCTGGTCAGGCTCATACCCCTGAGGACAGGCCAGGACAAAATGAAACGGAAACTTCTCCGCCAGCTCAAGCCAAGAGTTTACCACGTTGTTGCCATCGCCGATGAACGCCACCTTTGTTGACTCGCTGAACATCCCCAGTTCCATCAATGTGTACGCATCAGCCATTACCTGACAGGGATGGAGGAAATCGGTCAGCGCGTTGACTACAGGAACACTGGCATATGCTGCAAGCTCTTCAACGACTTCATGCTTGAACGTGCGCGCAACGATCAGATCGTTGTACTGCGACAACACTTCTGCAACATCTCTCACAGACTCACGAGTCGATATCCCCACGCTATCCCGCGCAAGGAACACCGACTGGCCCCCAAGCTGGAGGATGCCAACCTCAAACGAAACGTGCGTGCGAAGAGACGGCTTCTCGAAGATGATAGCCGCCGTCTTATCGCGTAGCGGCTTAAAGCTCCGGGGGTTCTTCTCTTTCAGCCACTTTGTAAGGTTGAAGATAGTCTGCAGTACGTCTTTTGAGAATGGCGCAAACGAGATGAAGTCTTTGTTCATTGAACAACCTCCAGTGTGTGTTGAAGTGTTGGGCGCAGCAATTCCGTTCCAACGCCTTCGTCGGTGAAGATTTCGAGAAGCAGCGAGTGCTTGACCCGTCCATCAATCATGTGCACTTTCTGCACGCCTGCGTCAAGCGCATTGAACGCCGAACGAATCTTCGGGATCATCCCGTTGATGATGACGCCTCCGTCAATCAGTCGCTGGGCGTCGTCCTCTTTCAGACTATGCACCAGCGTGCCGTTGATGAGCACGCCCTCGACATCGCTCAGGTACACGAGCTTCTCCGCCTTGAGCGCCGCCGCAACGCTTGCAGCCGCAAGATCGGCGTTGATGTTGTGCGCTTTCCATTCACTGTCCACCCCGACAGGCGCTATCACCGGCATGGTGTTGTTGTTGAGAAGGAGATTGAGGAACGATGTGTTGACGCCGACGACCTCACCGACAAGTCCGAGGTCAATACCATTCTCGTTTGAGCGGACGACCCGCAGCAGGTCGGCGTCAATACCGCAGAGGCCGACTGCTTCTCCGTCATGCTGGTTGATGCGGGCAACGAGATCCTTGTTCGTCTTTCCGGCAAGCACCATCTGCACCACGTCCATCATCGGTTGATCTGTGTAGCGCTGACCGTTGATGAACTTCGTCTCAAGTCCCAGCTTGCCAGCGATGTCGGTCACCTCCTTGCCGCCCCCATGGACGATGACGATCTTGATGCCGATCTTCTTCAAGAGCGAGACGTCTTGCGCAAAGGATTCCTTCAGTCCGTCATCAATCACGGCCGCACCTCCGTACTTGATGACGAATGTCTTGCCCTCGTAGCGCTGGATGTACGGCAGCGCTTCGATGAGGACTTCCGTTTTGGTTGCAATAGATGTCATTGTCGTTCCCTACGTCCGATAGTTAGCGTTGATGGCGACATACTCCTTGGAGAGATCGCACGTCCAGAATGCCGCCGTGTGCTTCCCCTGATTGAGGTTCACCGTAATCTTAATTTCCTTCTGGCTGAGCACCTGTTTCGCCGCCTCTTCGGAGAAATCAATTGCATAGTTCCTCTGGAGAATTGGGACATCGCCAAAGAAAATCTCCACGGCGGACGGCTCGAACTCAATGCCCGAGTAGCCAACTGCGGCGAGAATCCTGCCCCAGTTCGCGTCCTCACCGTTCATCGCAGTCTTCACGAGACTTGAGTTCGCAATGGATCTTGCTGCGCGCACCGCAACGTCTTCCGTTGCTGCGCCGACGACCTCAATCTCCACGAACTTCGTGGCCCCTTCCCCATCAAGCACAATCAGCTTCGAGAGACGAACGAGCAGATGCTCCAGGGCATCGTAGAATGTCTGATACGCTGCATCCGAAGGATCCTGAATCTCCTTGTTGCCGGCCATGCCGTTGGCAAGCATCAGAAGCATATCGTTGGTGCTCGTGTCACCATCAACCGTGATGCGGTTGAACGAGCGATCAGCAGCACGCTTGACAGAGTAGCGCAGCAAGTCATCGGAGATGTTCACGTCGGTGGTGATGAACGCGAGCATTGTGGCCATGTAGGGGGCGATCATGCCCGAGCCTTTCGCCATGCCGCCGATCGTCACGTCAACGCCATCAATGCGGACTCCCACCGCCAGCTCCTTGCTGAATGTATCGGTTGTCATAATTGCCTCGGCGGCAGCAACGTGCCCTTCGGCGCTGAGGTTGGATATGAGCATCGGAATCGCAGACTCAATCTTCGACATCGGAAGATACTGTCCGATCACGCCCGTGGAGGAGACAAACACCTCGGCGGGCTTTGCACCGATCTCCCGCGCAACACCTTCGACCATCGTCCACGCGTCGTTCCAGCCACGCTCTCCCGTGCACGCATTCGCGTTACCGCTGTTCACGACAATCGCCCTGAAGGATGAAGAACGCTTGAGCTGCTGCTTGCACACCAGGACCGGCGCCGCCTGCACCTTGCTCGTCGTGAACACACCGAACGCTTTTGCCGGCGCGGACGAATAGACAAGGGCAAGGTCCTTCTTCGCCTTCTTGATGCCGGAATGAACACCGGCCGCCGTGAATCCCTTCGGCGCGGTCACCCCACCGGCACACTCATGAAACATGCTGCATCTCCTTTCGCATGCCTGTCTGCCCACTTCGTTCTTTCGTCTCACCCGCTTCTGCGGAGGCCGTATCCTCGGTTCGTCCAGGCAAACGATCCGGCAGAGAGCGCCCGCGAGGCAGAAACCCTGTTTCCTCAGACAGTCCGAGCATGATGTTCATATTCTGTATCGCCTGACCCGCCGCACCCTTGACGAGGTTGTCGATTGTTGAATTGATGATGAGCTGCTTCGTCCGTCGCTCAATCGTGAATCCAATATCACAAAAGTTTGTAAACGCGACGTCTTTAATCTGAGGAATCGTCGTCTTCAACCTTACGAAGGGTGCATCGGCATAGAACTCTCGATACGCATCGGCAATCTCCTGCTCGGCGTACTCGCTGTTCAGGTCAGCGTGAATTGTTGAGTAGATGCCACGTGTCAACGGCACAAGATGCGGTACGAAGGAGAGTCCGATTGCCTGTCCGGTTGCCTGTTCCAGCACCGTCTGAATCTCAGGGGTGTGCTGGTGTTTGCCGATCTTGTACGCGCGGATGTTCTCGTTCACTTCGACGAAGCTCATCTCGACCGATGCTGAGCGTCCAGCGCCGGAAACTCCTGAGAGAGAATTAATGACGATGCCCTTCGGGGAAACGATGCCTGCACGAAGCACGGGCAGTAGTGGCAGAATAGCGCTTGTTGGATAGCATCCCGGATTGGCAACGAGATGGGCGGTGGCTATCTGTTCTTTATTCAGCTCGGGAAGACCGTACACTGCTTCGCCGAGCAGCGCAGGAGCTGTATGCTTATGCAGATAGAACTTCTCGTACATCTCCGCTGTTGGCAGCCGGAAATCGCCGCCCAGATCAATGATGCGCCCGACGCAGTGGATAAGCTGCGGGACGATGCTCATCGCCTCCCCTGAGGGGAGCGCTATGAACACGACATCGAGTCCCTCAAGCCGGTCTGCACCAAACGGCTCGAATACCAGCTCCAGCATGCCTGAAAACAAAGGATACACCTCATCAACCCTCTTGCCGACCGACGTGCCTGCGATCGCATGATCGATGGCGATGTCGTCCCGCGTACAGAGCAGCCGCATCAACTCTGCGCCTGAGTACCCCGATGCACCGATTATGCCGACGTGAACCATGTCCTCCCGTTCAAGTAAACAGCTTGCATGAATATACAAGAATCTGCATACTTATGCAAGAACTTTTTGTTGAGAATTCACGCCCTGGACGGGCGAAGCAAGCGGGCGAAAACGTAGAACGATTGGAAGGAAGGGGCGAGGGTTACCAGCCGGGCAGTCGGACTATTGATCCAACACCTGTCTCAGCTTTGCATAGCCGGAGCGGCTGACTTGAAGTCGAGTACCATCTGTAAGGACGGCAACCCGGCTATCCTTCGCGTACGGCTCAATCTTTGAAAGCCGGTCAATGTTGAGGATGAATGAGCGGTGGATGCGGATGAACCGTCGAGGATCGAGCTGTTCCTGCAGTGTCGAAAGCGTGCCCTGCTTCAGAAGTTTTTTTCCCTCGGTCCTGATCTCCACGTAGTCGTCCTGCGCCTCGATGTAGTCGACCTTCTCCGCTGGAACAATGTGCACCTTCGAGCCATCCCGTACAAGGATTCTCTCCAGGGGCTTGTCCCGTTCCTGACCATCGCTGGCGAGCCTTGCAAGCGCAGGCGCATCCTGCCGCACAAGCCTCCCCTTTGCATGCGCCAGCGCTTCAGCAAATCGCTCCTTGCTGAACGGCTTCAGGAGATAATCGACTGCATGGACCTCGAACGCCTTCAGCGCATACTCATCGTAGGCAGTTACAAAGATGACAGCCAGCTTCTTGTCTATCAGCTCCAGCACCTCGAAGCCGTTGAGCTTCGGCATCTGAATATCGAGGAAGAGAACATCGGGCTCCAGTTCAGTCACTGCCTTGACAGCCTCGAAGCCATTGGCGCACTCGGCTACGACTTCAATCTCAGTATGGGTTGAGAGGTATTCGCGCAGCACACGCCGCGCAAGCTCCTCGTCATCCACGATCACTGCACGGATTCTGTCGTTGGACAAATGTGGCGCGTTCACCGGGACTCCACGGGAATGGCGGGGAGTAACATTTCCGCCCGGAACAACGATGACGTTCTCTTGGTGTCAAGCCGGGCCTCGTTGCCATACGCCGAGGCAAGTCGGCTGGCAACGTTCTCCAGACCGACGCCGCCCGACGTACGACTGGTCGAGTCGGCTTCAACAGGGTTCTCTACAGCAAGGAAGAGTCGGTTGCCGAGTGCACGAGCTTCGAGCATGACGGCTCCGCCATCGACTGAATTGGCGATGCCATGTTTGATGGCATTCTCCACCAGCGGCTGCAGGATCAGCGACGGCACAGAACACCCGAGTGCCTCCTCATCAACTCGTTTGCTGAACGCAAGCCTCGACCCGAAGCGGACACGTTCAATGGCGATATAGTCCTCAATCAGAGCGATTTCATCCCGAAGTGGAATCCTTGAAGTGCCGCCAAGGCGGAGCGTCTTCCGGAGAAACTCGGCAAGACGCAACAACATGTCGCGTGCGCCGGCAGGATCGGATGTCGTGAGCGCGCTAATGGAGTTGAGACTGTTGAACAGGAAGTGCGGCTGAATCTGTGACTTGAGTGCTTTCAGCTCAGCTTCACGGGCCTGAGCGTGCAGTTCCAGCGCGACCCGCTCGGCTGTCCGCGACGCCTCAAACGCCAATATCAAGTAGTGGACGACGACGGCAAGAAGGTACAGCAGCACGCCCACACCAAGCACCACCGGGACGAAGTCCTTGTACCTGCTTTCGAGCCCGGGCATCAGGTCGATCTGCCGGAGGAGTGCAACCCAGCCGCGGATGATCAAGAGCCATAGTGAGCCGGAAAGGAATGCCGCCACCGCGAGGATTGCCGCCAGCTTGGTGAATGCAGTCTGTTGGACGGGGAATGCGCGACACACATAGAGCGCGGCAAGACAGATGAACGCGTACACCACCGACATTGGGAGCGTGAGGGTCAACGCCTCACTCCACTCCAGAGTGCCGGACATCGCAGCAAGCGCGGCCAGCACACCGGCAAGGAGAAGCCATGCTGCGATGTACAATCCAAGACGTTCTTTTGCCGCAAGGATGGGATGCATGGATCAGTTCGTGATCTCGACGCCGCCCATGATTGCGTAGCCGTTGATGATGAGGCGCTTGTTCGATCCTCCCTGTGGCACGCGTGTCTTGTCGTCGAACCCGCCCATGAATGGCGTGCCTTTGACGACAACGGCCCATTCCGTCGGCACTTTTATCTCAATGCCGCCCCAGAACGCGAACACATCAATCACGGCCTCGCCCTCCTTCATCGCGGCCTGCCGCAAGTCCAGCTCGAAGCCTCCCATAATCGCAGTCATCTCTCCACCACGGAACTCCTGGGCGCTGCACGTCCGCACCAAGCCACTCAAGAGTGCGATCCCACTCACTGTGGCATTGTCATCTTGAGGCGATTCCGACCCAGTCACTCCCACGGGGACCTGCCGCGTAAACGTCCGCCAGATTATCGAGAGGCCGAGGCCGACAATGATGAGCGGCCAGTAATCCCACAGACGGAATTCAAACAGGTCAAGCTTGTCGAGCAACAGAGCTGCCCCAACGAACGTAAAGAGCAGCCCGGCAAATCGTCCCGGTGCGCTACGCGGCTGAGCCATCTTACTCACCCCGTAGAGAATCAGGAGCACCGGCCAGTAGCGCAGGTAGTCACGCGCATAGAGCACATCCAGGTTGTCCAGTGTAAACAGCACACCGATGAAGATGATGATCAGTCCAAGTACCAGCTGAGGCGTTGCGCGCCACATTGATCGGGTTTCCATTGTCGTCTCCTTTACACAATCACATTTGATTTGCGGTCCATTGCCCGCCACATGATGTGGAGTCCCCACACCACCAGCAGCAGGGGCCAACTGTTGCCCCACGTCAGACCGAACAGCTTCAGCGTCGCAGCCTGCATCCACAAGCCGATGAGCAGGAGCAGGAAGCCATCGCTTCGCTCTTTCCGGTCGCCGAACAGCTTACTGAGTCCGCCAAACACCAGCAGCATTGGCCAGAAGTGCCAGACACGAACATATGGAAGGTAGCCGGTGTTCATAAGAATTAGCGCCACGCCC
>CAYHRX010000112.1:0-8710 GCA_964359075.1 uncultured Chitinophagales bacterium | reverse complement strand
AGCCGGCACCCTGATCTTTCTTGCCCATGCTCGCTCGATGGCTGCAACAAAACCACTTCCCGCTCGTTTATCCTTGTAACGAGTGCACTCATCTTCACCTGGTCAATCCACTCGTCGGTCAATTCATTCTCTCTCTCATGGAGGAGTCGTGACGGTGTCCCACTGTTTCCGGGTTCTCACTACAACCATTGCCACACTCGGGACAATCTCCGGCGCTGGTCTTGCCGACTCACGGACATATGAGGCTATCCGGGTCAACAACCACGTGAATCTTGATGGCAAGCTCTCCGACCCCGCGTGGCAGCGACCCGGGTATTCCGATTTCACTCAACGCGATCCTGATGAGGGTGCCTCCCCTTCCCAGAAGACGGAAGTCTGGTTCGCCTACGACGATGCCGCGTTCTATGTCGCCGCCCGCTTGCACGACACGGCTGCAGATTCCATCATCAGCCGGATCGGTCGACGCGATGCCGACTTGAACTGCGATGCATTCTTCGTGGGAATCGACTCCTATCATGACAAGCGATCTGCTTTCTATTTTGGCGTCAGCCCAGGCGGCTCCATCGCCGATGGGACAATCTACAACGATGAGAATGATGACGACACCTGGGATGGTGTCTGGGATGTTGCGACTGCTGTCGATGACCACGGCTGGACCGTCGAGATGAGAATCCCTTACTCGCAGCTTCGCTTCCGACAGATGGATGAACACGTGTGGGGAATCAACTGCCTCCGCATCATCGAGCGGCGAAAAGAGGAAGACTGGCTGGTGATGGTGCCGAAGAAGGAAAGCGGCGGTGTCTCCCGCTATGCCGACCTTGTCGGCATACGCAATATTGAACCGCCTCATGCACTCGAGATCCTCCCTTACGCAGTCTCCAGCGGGACGTTCAAGCGCAGCGAAGCAGGTAATCCATTCAACGACGGCAAAGACTTCAACGGGACCTTCGGAGCTGATGTCAAGTGGGGTATCGGCAACAACCTTACGCTGAATGCAACTATCAATCCGGATTTTGGACAGGTTGAGGTCGACCCTGCCGTTGTGAACCTGAGCCAGTTCGAGACGTTCTTTGAAGAGAAACGCCCATTCTTTATTGAAGGATCGAACTTCTTCAACTTTGGCCGCGGTGGCGTGAACAACAACTGGGGATTCAACTGGGGCAGCCCGGACTATTTCTACAGCCGCCGCATCGGCAGACAGCCGCGTGGCGATGTGCAACACGACGGCTTCACCGACATCCCGAACCGCACCACCATCCTCGGTGCAGGAAAACTAACGGGTAAGCTCTCGGACACATGGTCGATCGGCGCAATAGAAGCTCTCACCGAGCGCGAGTACGGAACAACAGACAGTGCGGGCATTCGTTTCTCCGATGTTGTTGAACCGTTCACTTCATACAGTGTCGTGCGAACACTGGGTGAGTTCAACGAGGGAAAGCAAGGAGTGGGCTTCCTCGGCACAGCATCTGTGCGCAACCTGAACCAGCCGTACCTCGTCGACAACTTCAACCACGGCTCGTACACATTCGGAATTGATGGCTGGACTCGGCTCGATTCAAATCAAACGTGGGCCGTAACAGCCTGGGCATCGGCAACACACATCACCGGATCGAAGCAGCGAATGATCGACATCCAGCGCTCACCGTTGCACTACTTCCAGCGGCCTGATGTCTCCCTCGGCCTTGACAGCAATGCAACCTCGCTGACTGGCTACGCCGGACGAGTTGCAGCCAACAAGCAGAAAGGAAGCTGGCTCTTCAACTCGGCAATCGGTGTCATCTCGCCGCGCTTCGACTCAAATGACCTCGGCTTCATATTCAACACGAACTTGATTAATGGACACATTGTCGTCGGGTACCGATGGACAGACCCGGATGGTACGTTCCGCCGCAAGACGATCAATGTGGCAACATTCAGGAACTATGACTTTGGTGGGAACAAGACCGGCGAGGGATACTTCGTTTTCCTGAATGCACAGTTAATGAACTTCTGGAATCTTGGTGGGAACTTGTTGTACAATCCCCCGATCCTTGAAGGAAGGAGCACCCGCGGCGGCCCGTTCATCCAGACAACTCGGTATTACGGAAACAACTTCTGGGTCGAGACAGACAGCCGTGAGCCATTCGTGTTCGGTTACGAGCATTCGCTTAGCCGCAATGAGGCTGGCGCATCGTTTGTCGAGTTCTTCACCAGCGTCACGTGGAAGCCCGCCTCCAATATCAGTGTAAGATTCTCCCCAAGATTCTGGCACGACATCATTGCCGGCCAGTATGTGACTCAACTGGATGACCCCACAGCTGCGGCAACGTTCGGTCGGCGATATGTCTACGCAAAACTGGATCAGAAGGAAGTCTCAGCCAACATCAGGCTCGATTGGACATTCACGCCGCAACTCAGTTTGCAGCTCTTCCTTCAGCCACTTGTGTCAGTTGGAAAGTACTATCAGTTCAAGGAGCTCGCCCGTCCACGCACGTTCCCGGATTACAAGTACGGCGAGAACGCCTCGACAATCTCATTCGCCGACGGAGTGTACGCTGTTGACCCGGATGGGCCGGGGCCTGCAGCCCAGTTTTCATTTGACAACCCCGACTTCAACTACAAGTCACTCAGAGGCAACGCCGTTTTGCGTTGGGAGTACCTCCCCGGCTCAACGTTGTACCTGGTGTGGACACAGAGCCGGGAAAACACGGAGGACCCGGGAGAGTTTCGTTTCCACCGTGACTTCGGCAAGCTTCTTTCATCGGATGCAGAGAACGTTCTCCTGGTGAAGGTTGCGTATTGGTTGAACCCGTAGACGTTATGACTTTGAACGGGAATGACTGAGCGTGTCAACCAACTGTATTCGATAGTTGTCTAATTGTTAAGACCAAACCCGTTTTATTATCAAGGAGACCGCATCAATGAAGCTGCGAGTATTGCTGACTGTGTTTGTGTTGCCCCTGCTGATGGGCGCAACTGCATGTGGACAAGGAGCGCATGAGTCAGGCGTAATTGTGAGGACAAAGAGCCCGGATGAGCGTGCCGGTTGGCTCGGCGTTTCCATTCAGGACATGTCCCGTCGCCTCGCGAAAGCCATGGATGTGAAGACCGACGAGGGCGCGCTTGTGAATGAGGTGACGGATGACAGTCCGGCAGAGGAGGCTGGCATCAAGGACGAGGACATCATCGTTGAGGTTGATGGGAAGAAGATTAGCGACTCCGACGAACTCCGGAGCGTCGTCCGCAAGACGAACCCCGGCACCAAGGTCAATATTGTGGTGATGAGGAAAGATGAACAGAAGACCTTCGCGGCCACAATCGGTAAGCAGCCGAAGAACAGGAGCTATTCGTACTCGTTCACACCACGAGCACTCCCGAGAATCCCGCGAGCACCACGCGTGCAGGTATTTGTCAACCACGGGATGCTCGGTATGGAACTTTCATCGCTGAACGAGCAGCTTGGCAAATACTTCGAAGCGCCGGACGGCAAAGGCGTATTGGTGAATGAAGTAGAAGACGGAAGCAAAGCGGAGAAGGCAGGCTTCCAAGCCGGCGACGTGATTACGAAGGTGGGCAAGGAGAGTGTTGAAGAGCCGCGGGACGTGTGGGACGCTCTCGAGGATTTCAAAGAGGGTGAAAAGGCAGAGTTCGAGATCATCAGGAAGGGCTCGAAGAAGACCCTGACACTTGAAGTCCCCGACATTGACCGGAAGCACCGGTTCTACTTCTACAACTCACGCCCGTCCAGCCAGATGTTCAGAGACCTCGATATTGACATCGACCTGGACGACTTGGACTGCATCGAGGAAGACCAGGGACACCTCAAGCACGAAATGGAAAAGCTGCGTCTCGAACTGCGGGAGATGGGACGTGAGATCAGAGAGAAGGCGCTGCAACTAAAGAAGGAGTTGAAGGCGAAGTTCAGTCAGGTGATGAGCTGAGGCATGCACCTGGCCGAAGTCGCGGTTGGATGGAAGAAGGGTTTCGCTGCAAACAACAAAGGCTCTGAGCAATCAGGGCCTTTTGCGCTTTCAATCCAGAATCTCTGCACATGCCCCGAGCGAGTCTTGTCGCTCTTTGACAAGACGAGTCGAAAGGTCTGACGATCTCACGACACCAACTCCCCTCAAACTCCCTCTGCTGTGGACGGTTGACAATTGACCGTTCACCATTGACAATTCTCTTTTCATCATAGTGGAAGCATCGTCATTTCATCTTGCTCCACTCCGCAATTGCCTCCTCATTGAACTTCACAAACTGTTCATTCCCCGCTTCCTTCGCCCTTGACTTGCTGGTCTCGGCTGAGGCGATGGCACCTTTATGATCCTTGAGGGCCGCCTGGATCTGCGACTTCAGCCGCCAAACCCAGTAGGGGTTCTTGTTCATCTCAAGCGACTTGTTCACCCAGTCGAGTGCAACGTTCAGGTCCTTCCCCGTTGTGAAGTAGTAGGACGCTGACTGGTAGTACATTCCTGCAACGCTGGAGTAAGGGTTCTCCATGGACTTCTTGATTGCCGCCATGACTTTTGCATCCACATCAAACTCCATCCGGAACTTCACCATCGTATTCTCCCATGCAAGCTCCACGTTCGCTGTGTCCGTCGTGATGTCGGCGATGGTGATGGTGAACGTCTCGATGGCGGACGGCGGCTGTGCCGGCTTCACCTTGAAGGTCGCTGCGTCTTCCTTCTCATCGCGCTGGGCGTCCCCCTTTGTCTTTTTGTTGATGATGATTGTCCATTCCTTCTCCCCCGGGATCGTGTAGAGCGAGTATGTTCCCGCCGGGACATCGAGCCCTTCCAGTTTCACCGCATCGCTGAAGGAGATCGTGGTAGGCTCATTGGCTCCTGTCCGCCAGACCTGGCCATACGGGACGAGGTCGCCGAAGATCTTTCTCCCCTTGATGCCGGGACGGGAGTAGCTCACGGAAACATCCATCACCCCAACCTTCTGCTCGACCTTCCCCTTCGGGCTTGGCTGTGGGGTTTCAAGCTGGCAAAACGCCCGCCCGGCAAACAACAAGAGTGTGGCAGCGATGATATTGGTGTAGAGTGGGGATCGCATATTTGTTCCTCCATGTTTTACTGATGTTGGGTTGATAGTAGATCAAAAGTCAGGCCTTACTTCAGTCATGATGGTCTGCCGGCTCCATACTCTCAGCACCGGGCAACTTGCCGGTCAGCGTCTTCGGGTCGTGAATCAGCATGGGAAGATGCTGCGGACAGATCCAGAACTTCTGATTCTGGTATTCGAGTGCAATCAAAGGAATCTGCTTTGCCGTGCGATTGCACACGACGCAATGTGGTCCGTTCGGATGATTGTCGTTCATAATCAAGAGTTCCTTGTTGTATGAAGAGAAAGTAGCTGGTTTAGCATCAACTCAAAAATGTTGTCGCATTTCTCCTTGTGGACGTTCCCCCGTGAGAAAATGCACTCCCGGAGAGAATCACAGTCACGCGGGTGCGAGAAAAGATTGTGGTATGGGTTTAGGGGCGTTCGCGTTAAGGTGTCAAGGATGTGACCGGGGGCTTCCACCCGGATCCTCTCCGACGAGCCTGCAAAAATGTAGAAGAAAAGAGGGAGAGATGCAAAGTTGAGGAAGTCCTCTTTTTTCCCTATCTTTGTTCCACACTTTTCACGCTTCCAAGCCAACCGGAGTTTCACTTCAAGCTGTTCCTTATTAGGATGTCTCAGAGAAGGAGTTCTTGTTCGTGAGAGAGTACCAACTGTTCATCAACGACGAGTTCAGGGAAGCTGCCGACAAGCGGACGTTTACCGGCGTCAACCCATTCAATCAGCAAATCATCGCTACGTTTGCGCGGGCCGGCGTTCCCGAGACACAAGCGGCGATCAGCGCAGCCCGTGAGGCCTTCGATAACGGCCCGTGGCCACGACTGAGCCGCGAAGAGCGTGCAGGGTTCATCAAGGCAATCTCCGACAAGATCAATGAGAACAAGAAGCTCCTCGTCGAGCTCGAAGTTGCCGACTCAGGCTCCACGTTCCGGAAAGCAAGCGAAGATGTGTACCTCAGCGCCCGTAACATGAACAGCTTCTCCAAGCTTGCGCTCGTAGACTTGAACGAGCAGCTTGATGGCGTCTCGAAGCCAGGCTTCAGCAGGAACATATTGATGCGTGAGCCGATCGGGGTGGTGGCGGCAATCATCCCGTGGAATTTTCCCTTGAAGATGGCCATCTGGAAACTCGGACCAGCGCTGGCGGCAGGCAACACCGTTGTGCTAAAGCCGTCACAGGAAACATCCGTTACTGCGATGGAGCTGGCAAGGCTGATCTTTGAGACGGGCATTCCAAAGGGAGTGGTGAACATCATCACCGGCTACGGGAACGACGCCGGTACGGAGTTGACATCCAACCCGATGGTGGACAAGGTCGCATTCACCGGCTCCACACCTGTGGGCCAGCAGATCATGAGGAATGCCGCGGGCACACTGAAGAAAGTCACACTCGAATGCGGCGGTAAATCGGCCAACATCGTGCTTGACGACGCCGACATGGCGATGGCAATTGACGGCGCACTGTACGCTATCTTCTACCACCAGGGACAGTGCTGCGAGGCGGGAACACGGCTGTTCCTGCCCGAGTCCGCTGCGGATGAGTTTGTCCAAAGGATGGTGGAGAAAACGCGAAAGATGAGAATCGGCGACCCGATGAAGATGGAAACAGATATCGGCCCGCTCGTCTCCCGCAAGCAGCAAGAGACCGTGCTGGGCTACATCAACAAAGGAAAGCACGAAGGCGGAAAGCTTGCGGTCGGCGGGTCTATTCCTGCCGCGCCTGAATGCGTCGATGGCTTTTTTGTCGAGCCGACGATCTTCGACCACGTCAACCATAAATCTGCCATAGCGCAGGAAGAGATTTTCGGACCCGTCCTTTCCGTTATCCGGTACAAGACGGTTGAAGATGCAATCAGGATGGCAAACGACTCGATCTACGGCCTCGGCGGCGGCGTTTGGTCGAAAGACGCGGACAAAGCAATGGACGTCGCCCGCCAACTCCGCACAGGCACTGTGTGGATTAACGAGTGGCATCTGCTGAACGAAAGGGCCCCATTCGGCGGATACAAGCAGAGCGGAATTGGCCGGGAGTTTGGGCTTGACGGACTGAAGGAATACACCGAGGCCAAGCACGTCCATATCGATGAAGTTGGAGTGCGAGAGAAGAAGACCTGGTATGACACCGTTGTGCCGAAGAACTAGGTTGAAAAAGGAAAAGATGATCCACGAATTACACGAAGTTGCACGAAATTGTATTCAGTTCAAGCCAAGATTTTCGCTTGGAAGTGTTTTTCAGCAACCTACTGGAGGCGCGATCGAGAACCTGTCGAAGAAAGCGCAGAGAGCCCAAAGCAAACTTGTCTCCTGTTCCAAAATCTTTGAACATTCCACTATCATCCCACAAACCAAAAGAGGGTTACTGTTATGAACACGACATTCAGATTCCTCGGGGGCTTCCTCACGGTTCTTCTGCTGCTCAGCGGGTGCGGCGGAGAAAAGAAGATGGAGACTGTACCCGTAGGCGAGATGGAAACATACAAGGATCCCGCCGTTGGCTTCCAGATCCAGCACCCGAAAGGCTGGGTGGTCAATGCCCAGGTTGGTCGTGCCGCCTTCTATGACAAGCCGGAGGTTGACAAGAAGTTCCTCGACCCGATCGGCGTTGGCACACTGGGTGTCGAGATTGCTGTGAACGTCACCAAGACCCCTGACCCTGAAGGAGTAATCAAGAAATGGAGAGAGGACCGCACCGCAGAGAATTTTCAGCTCATACCCGACCAGTCGGTGACTGTTGCAGGCAAACCTGCAACGAAGACGGGGTTCTCCGCGAACTACGGAAAGAAGATCGTCATCAACGGCCACCACATGTTCATCCCCGGCGATTCAGTACTGTACGATTTGAGTTTCTCGGGGTTCGGCG
The DNA here is from genome assembly GCA_964359075.1 of uncultured Chitinophagales bacterium. Lineage (GTDB taxonomy): Bacteria > Bacteroidota > Ignavibacteria > UBA10030 > UBA6906 > UBA11986. Next base: position 799 of record CAYHRX010000112.1, on the reverse strand, counting down.
ACCACTACAATGCGTACGCTGCAATCTTTGAAGCCTCTCTCACCTCGTTTCAGCTCCCCAAGCCGGTAGAGAAAGGGCGAGATGAGACGCTGCCATCCGAATCATTCACCGAGTATGCCAACTCGAAGTTCTTCAGCTTCCAATACCCGGAGAACTTCAACTTCTCAAGTCCAGCCAAGGGGAAAAACGATGAGGTGACCCGGCTGCAGGGTGTTCGTCTTGACTGTAACATCCAGTTTGACGTGTTCGGCGCACAGGGACTAACTGTGGAAAAGGTATTCGACCAGAACAAAGGCAGATACAAGGGAGCGGTCGAAGGCAAGGCATCCGTGGGAGGACAGCCAGCAATAACGTTGACCATGTCTGCCACGAAGGATGTCGAGCGTCGCGTGTTCTTCACGATGAGGAATGACAAGGTGATCCGCATTACCATGGATTGGTACAAGCCACAGCGGACAGACTATCTCGCGGTGTACGACAAGGTGATCAGCTCCATCAAGTTCAAGTAGCATCGCAGTTCGGAGTATTGTCTTTCTCCAGTGTTGTGGCGACGAGCGCTTGCCCCCGACAAAGTCAGGGCCACAGCATTTTCAATAAGGACCGACAACAATGAACCCAACACTTGTAACAACAGCTTTCAACCTCGACGGCTATCGCGTTGCGAAGAACCTTGGGGTTGTACGCGGCATAACCGTGCGCTCACGATCGATCATCGGGAACATCGGCGCTGCATTCCAGATACTGTTTGGGGGGAACATCTCCCTCCTGCAGCAACTGTGTGAGCGTGCCCGGAAGGATG
>CAYHRX010000111.1:0-8756 GCA_964359075.1 uncultured Chitinophagales bacterium | reverse complement strand
AGATGAGAATGTACTTGCTGAACCAGATGTACATCAAGAATGTGCTGAAGGAAAACACCAGCTTGCCAAGGTCGTGCAGGTGACTATCGGTGACCACCTTCGCAAGCGGCCCCCACCGGCGCAGCAGAATCACCACCACCGTCATTGTTGCCAGTCCGTTGAGGAACATCCCACAGAAGTTGTAGATGCCGAAGATGGTGCTGAACCAGTGCGGCTGGAGCGACATGATCCAGTCGAAGCTGGCGAGGGAGAATGTGAGTCCGAAAATCACAATGAAAGCAGCGGACCACTTCCGGTTGGACAGTGTGTGCCGCACATCGCCGTCGCTATCCTGCTTGCGCGAGAGCTTCACCATCGTGTAGGCCATCACGAGCCAGAGTGCAAGGTAGACTGCGGTGCGCACAACGAAGAACGGCACGTTGAGCCAGTCCGCTTTCTTCTGCAGCAGGTGGTCGCCCACAACGGCCGATTCATGACTCCACTCGTACAGCGTGTGCGTGCCGAGAAGGACGGCAAGCATCACGAGAGCCGACACGGGAAGGGCGCTCGTCATCGCCTCAGGAACACGGCGTATCGCGGTCGCCCAGCCGGCGTTGGAGACGTATTGGAGCGCGATGAACATCACTCCCGCCAGACCCAGCCCCATCAGATAGTAGTTGGCAAGCAGGATGTTCGGCCATGCCCGCTCCGGAGCAACCACCACGCCCACCGCGGCAATCAACACGCCGATAATGGTGACGATGCTTAGGTTCTTCTGAAGCCGCTCGGGGACTTTGAATGAAACGGGTGGTACGTGACTCATCATCATGTTCTTTCTCTTGACTCTCTCTGGCAAAAATTCCTCCGAAGGAGTCCTATCGGACAAAACTCAATACCCGAATCTCAAACAAATCCCAATGTCCAAGACTCAACGCTCAAACGACAACCCTGAGCAGCACACCTTTCAGTCGTTGGCAATCGGATCTTGGAGCTTGTTTGGGATTTGTCATTTGAGATTTGGGATTTCAGCTCGCGCTTAACAAAGGTCTCTACTGTGCTGCTACAGCAGTTGCTTGTGGTTTCTCCTGCAGCGATCTAATGTACTTCACCACCTTCCACCTATCCTGCCGCACCACTTGCGTTGCAAACGATGGCATGTTCCTCTGACCGTAGGTGATGATGTGGAAGATTTGTCCGTCTTTAATCTTCCGGGCGTTCTCAGCGAGCAACGACGGTGGAGGAGGATAGCCATGCTGGGGTATCACTCCATCTCCCGCCCCTCCGGCTCCATGACACGGCTTGCAGATGTTCGCGTACACAACCGCACCACGCTCCAGATCGGCGGTGCTGTCTTTGGAATTCAGCGGGCTCGTCAATTCATTGCCTGCACGGATAGCATCTTCGGGCGTTGCCTTGTACGGCAGCGGCTCGAAGCCTCGCACAACTGTGCCTTCCACCGGACGCTGCAGCGTCTTCCCATCAGTGAAGTTCGGATTCGCCGACTGTGCGTTGTACGCAACGTATGTCACCATGCCGGGGAGCCACTCAGCATTTCTGGTCGGATAGTCACGCCGGACAAGATAAATCGTGGCAAGAAGTCCGACCAACACAACAAACAGGACGATGTTTGTGGATTTGATTGACATGGCTACTCCTTCTCCACCCGCTCTTCCATATGGAGCAGCTTGTACGGACTGAACATCTCTTTCACCCTCTTGATATCGAATGCAGCATCGTTCTGCGCCATCACGAGAACGAACTTGTCGTTGGTGGCCCCTTCGTAGATCACCTTCGGCTTCTTGCCGGGGCGCAGTTTGCTGCGCAAGATGAACGCCAGCACGGTGCCAATGCCCGCGAAAAGCACCATCACCTCAAACGTCACGGGCACGAACGCAGGAATGGAGATCAGCGGCTTGCCTCCGACATTCACGGGCCAATCCCACGCCGAGGTCCAGATTTGGAATCCAAGCTTGGCAACCGCACCGGTCAGACCAAGTGCGAAGCAGACAAACGCCAGCTTCGTCGGCTTGATGCCCTGGGCCGCATCCAGCCCGTGCACCGCGTACGGCGTGTAGACGTCGACAACCTCGTAGCCATTCTCACGTGCGTCCTTCGTGGCACCCACGATGTCGTGTTCGCCCCCGAACACACTCACCAGCAGTCGGCGGCTCATTGGTGACCTCCTTCCGGCTTGCGTGCATAGTTGAGTACGCCCTTCACTTCGCCGATCGCAATCATCGGGAGGAAGCGGGCAAAGAGGAGGAACAGCGTGAAGAAGAGTCCGAAGCTCCCCACGAGTGTCGCAAGGTCGATGATGGTTGGAGTGAAGTGCGACCAGCCAGCCGGGACGTAGTCGCGAGCCAGCGTCGTCATGATTATCACGAACCGCTCGAACCACATTCCCACATTAATGACGATGGAAAGGAGGAAGACCGCCGCAACGTTCGTCCTGATCTTCTTGAACCAGAAGAACTGCGGCGCAAGCACGTTGCATCCCACCATCGTCCAGTAGGTCCACGCATACGGCCCCAGCACCCGGTTGATGAACGCATAACGCTCGTACTCGTTGCCGGAGTAGTATGCGATGAAGATCTCGGTGGCGTACGCAAGCCCGACCATCCCACCGGTCGCAATGATGACCTTGCACATGTTCTCGATGTGGTGCATGGTGATATAGGCTTCGAGACGCATCACCTTGCGGACGATCAGCATCAGCGTGAGCACCATAGCGAATCCGGAGAACACCGCGCCGGCCACAAAGTACGGAGGCAGGATCGTTGTGTGCCAGCCGGGGATCACCGACGTGGCAAAGTCCCAGCTTACAATGGTGTGAACGGAAACGACAAGCGGCGTCGCCAATCCGGCAAGCAGCAGGTACACCTTCTCGTAGCGGTGCCACGTTTTGTTCGATCCATCCCACCCAAGACTGAAGAACCCGTAGAGTCCCTTTTTGATTTTCGACGTCGCCCGATCACGCAGCGTGGCGAGGTCGGGAATGAGCCCGACGAACCAGAACGTCAGCGATATGGTGAAGTAACAACCGATGGCGAACATGTCCCACACCAGCGGCGAGCGGAAGTTGACCCACAGCGGCCCGCGGAAGTTCGGGTATGGAATAAGCCAGAACGCAAACCACGGACGACCGGTGTGGATGATCGGGAAGATACCCGCGCAGATCACCGCGAAGATCGTCATTGCTTCTGCCGAGCGGTTGACCGATGTTCTCCATTTCTGTCGGAAGAGGAAGAGGATAGCCGAGATCAACGTGCCGGCGTGACCGATACCGATCCAGAATACGAAGTTGGTGATGTCGAACGCCCAGCCGACCGTGTTGTTCAATCCCCACACCCCGACGCCAGTCCCAATCTGGTAGGCAACGGCAGCAGCTCCCATCAGCATGACGAGTGCTGCAACAATGAACGCAGCCCACCAGGCGGTGGATGGTTTCTGATCAAGCGGCAGAGCAACGTCTTGCGTGATGTCAGCGTAGCTCTTGTTGCCGAGAATGAGCGGCTCGCGGAGAGCCGACCACGGCGATGAGTGGTTAGTCGAGTGTTTCACTTCGCTCGTCGAGTCAAAGCCTTTCTTTGTGGGTGCTGTCATGACCTCAGCCATGATGCACCTCCTCTTTCTTCTCTTCGTCGCGATTGCGGACGAGGGTCATGTAGCTGACCGACGGCCGAACCCCGATCTCTTCAAGCACCCGATAGTTGCGAGGATCTTTCATGCGTTTGAAAACTTCACTGTTGGGATCATTCATATCACCGAAGACAATCGCTTCTGCCGGACACGACTGCGCGCATGCGGGCATCGCATCGCCGTCCTTGAGCGGTTGGCCATCCATCTTCGCTTCGATCTTCGCCAGTTGAATCCGCTGGATGCAGAACGAGCACTTCTCCATGACGCCGCGGTCACGCACAGTTACGTCGGGGTTGAGCACCATCTTGTGCATCTCGTCGCCGTGACGGTACTGGAACCAGTTGAAGCGGCGCATCTTGTACGGACAGTTGTTGGCGCAGTAGCGCGTCCCGACGCAGCGATTGTACACCTGCTGGTTCAGTCCTTCATCGTTGTGAACTGTCGCAAGCACCGGACAGACCGTCTCGCACGGAGCGTTGCCGCAATGCTGACACATCATCGGTTGATGGGAGACGGAGAACCCGCCGTCAGCCTCATCGTAGTAACGGTCAACACGAATCCATGCCATCTCCCGATTGCGCCGGACTTCATCCTTACCGACCACCGGGACGTTGTTCTCTGCCTGACAGCTTATGACACACGCTGTGCAACCCGTGCACGCGGTGAGGTCAACGACCATCCCCCAATGATGTCCGGTGTACTTGTGATCGTCCGGCCACATTGAATCGAGTTTTTCCCTGTGGAAGCTGCCCGACGAAGGATCAGCCGCGTACGCAGCGAGTGTGGTCTCCTGTACGATTGGACGACGCTCGTGCGCAGGCTTGCCGAGGAGGTTCGGCTCGTGGAGCGAGTTGTATTCCTGCGTGACAACCAATGACCGACTGTTGCCCGTGTTGCTCAGTGTGACGCCCTGACCTGAATACGAAAGTGACCCGCCAGTCATCTGGATGAACGGCGCAGCGTTCTTTCCGATAAGCTCGCCCGGCTCGACAGTGAGACGCGCTTGAATCCAATCCGGACCGATGTTCGTGAAGCGGTCGGTCCCCTTCCTGCCGTAGCCCAGAGCAACCGCAACCACTGAATCGTGCTGGCCCGGTTGAATGTAGGCGGGAAGCTCAAGCGTTTGGTCTTGAATTTTGATGTGCAAGATCCCGCCGTGCTCAACGTCGAGCTTCTGTGCCGTTGTCTTGGAGAGTGAGGCGTAGTTGTCCCACACGACTTTGCTCACCGGGTCGGGCATCTCTTGTAGCCAAGGGTTATGCGCGTGGCGCCCGTCGAGAACGGACATGCTTGGATAGAGCACCAACGTGTACTCACTCTCACCAATCTTGTCAGCGCTATCGTTGAGTGCGGAAGCGAATGAGGAGTAGTTGAATTGAGCCTTCGATGTACTGGCCGCCACTTCGGCGTAGCCATCCTCAAGTGTCTTAGTCCAGAACTTCGAGAACGTGGCCTCCTTCGACTGCCGCTTGTCCGTAGGACTCCATTCGGAGAACACCGCACGCTCCCACTCGGCCTGAATCAAATCGTGAGCCGATTGCTTCATGCCCATCCATGTGCTCAGGCTCTCAATCAGGTGGCGCGTGTTCATCAGAGGCTGGATCGTAGGCTGGGCGACTGCAACCACTCCGGCAACAGGCTCAAGGTCTGTCCACGCTTCAAGCGCATGCGGCGGCGGACAGACATACTTTGCACACTCCGATGTCTCATCCAGCCTCTCTGAAAAGCTGACGACGAGAGGAATCTTCTTGAGTGAATCGCCCAACTTCGTTCCATCGGGGAGATCATAAACAGGGTTGGTCCCGGCGATGAAAAGTACCGCAACCCTTCTCGACTTGATCTCATCCATCAAGCTCATCAACTCGGTATCGTTGCCGGCATATTGGTAGGATGGCTTCTCGAGATCAACCGTCTGGCCGTAGTTACCGAGCATCTCGTTGATTGCGTTGACGAGAAGCTGGCAGTGGATGTTGTTCACGCCGCAAACAACCAGACCCTTGCCTCGTGCATCCCAGAGACGAACCGCAAGGTCTTCGACCTTCCTTTCAAGCTCCGTCGAGAGCTTTGCACTCACGCCAACCGATTGTCCTGCTTTGGTACCGATCAGCGCCGCGAGCTTCTTGAGACTTTCGTGCATCTCGGCTACTGACAGGCAGATGCGTTGGTCTGCGTTGCTGCCGGTGAGAGAGACTCGCGATTCGATCTGAGCATGGAAGGACATCTTCGGAGGCTTGCCTTCCAGTGCCCGACCTGCACGATAGCCCTTCGTGAACTCCACAGGCGACAGCCATGTGCCGAGGAAATCGGCATCAAAACTGACGATGACTTCAGCTTTGTCGAAGTGATAACGAGGCAGCGCCCGCCGACCGTGCGTCACGTTATGCGCATCGAGAATCGCTGAATAGGAGATTGCATCATAGTCAACATGCCTTGCGTTGCTGAAGCTACCAAGAAAGCGGTTGATCATTGCCCGTGTTGTGGGGCTGGCGACTGTTCCCGTCAGGAAACGGACCGCACCGCCGGAGCTTTTCACCCTCTCCAGCTCATTCATAATCGCCGCGTCAACCTGTTCCCATGATGCATCGACGTGATTCATGCGCGGGTTCTTCAGTCGATACGAGTCGTAAAGTCCAAGCAGAGTGGCCTGACCGATGGCGCAGAGTCCGCCTTTGGAGAGCGGGTGATCGGGATTGCCTTCAAGCTTGATGGGACGACCGTCGCGGTTCTTTGCCAGCACGCCGCAGCCCGCGTTGCATCCGGCGCATGTAGTGGCATACCAGTATGCAAGTCCGGGGGTAACTTCTTCCGGCTGCACGAGGAACGGAATCGCCTTTTCGACCTTCGCCTGCTGGCAGCCCGCAAGCGCAATCCCCGCAAATGAGAAGCCGGCCAGTTTCAGGAACGACCGGCGGTCAAGTCCCGAGGGCTCTCGTTCGAGCTCTTCTTCGTGATGATGATGTTCGTGGTTCATATTTTAGTCAATCGCGGAGACGCTGAGGACATGAATTGAAAAGAATTCACACTTCACTTTGCGCCTTTGCCTGCCCGCCGCTTCGCTTTGGCAGGCGGGCGTCTTCGCGGTGAATCCTCCTAACAGGGTGATGAAAAAGGCTTCCGTCGTCATTGCGAGGCGCTTTCCGCCGAAGCAATCTCGCTTTTCAGGTGAAACTGAGGATGAGATTGCTTCGCTTCGCTCGCAATGACTGGGTTGCTCGTGTTTTCCAACAGCCTCCTAATGATGACACGTGTAACAATCCAGCGACGCCTTCACCTGCTTCCCGTTCACGCCGTTCTTGTTCACATCCCGATGACAATTCACGCACCAACCCATCGAGAGATCAGACACCTGACGCACGCGCTCCATTGTTTCCACTGCGCCGTGGCACGTTTGGCACTCGACGCCGGCATTCACGTGTGCGCTATGGTTGAAGTAGACGAAGCTCGGCAGGTTGTGTACCTTTATCCACTCGATTGGCTTTTCAAGCCCAACGGCATCGTACACCTTCCGGAGCTCACTCGAGACGATCTGCCGTGACTTCCGGTTCTCCTTGGCCGCTTGGTCATCCTCCGCTTTCACGTTCACCCATGGCGCGGTGACAAACTTGTGGCAGTTCATACACACATTCGTCGAGGGAATGCCTGCCGCCTTGCTGCGCTCGGCGCCGTGGTGGCAATGCACGCAGTTGATGCCAAGCTCACCTGCGTGAAGGCGGTGCGAGTATGCAATCGGCTGCACAGGCTCAAAGCCCTGGTGGTTGTCCGGCAGCCGGATGTTGGCCGTGAACGATGTGAGAAACACGCTCGCCGTCAGCAGAACTGCGACGGAGAGGATGACTGTGAGGAGACGACTGCTGAGCCAGCTCATAGTGCCGTTATCTTGTTAGTTGACCGTCAAACACAACTTCGGCCTTCGATGTTCCTTGGTCGACACTCGATATTCAATCTCGAATATCGAACACCAAATTATGAATGTCGAACTTCTCTTATTGAAGAATGCCTCAACTCGGCTTCTCGCATCCCTTGCGCGTGTAGTACCACCAGTTGATCCACGTGGCGAACACAAGGAACACAAGCAGCCCCCAGTAAAACCCGTCCGCATTCCCCTTACTTCCAATTGTCGCGCCAATGATGGACGAGAAGATGAACGGACCGTAGGCGGCAACCGCGGCGGTCCATCCAATAACGCCTGCGGCCTGCCTTGGATTGTGTCCGAAAATGATCGGGTACTGGCGGAATGTTGCGGCGTTCCCGATGCCCGCAAAGAAAAACATGCTGAGTATGATCGCGACGAACATCGGGAATTGCTCGATCGATGTTGGCGCGACCAATCCCATCGTAATCATCAGGATGGAACCTGCAACCAGTCCAATGCCAGTGATCGTTGTAAGGATCGCTCCACCCGTTTTGTCCGAGACAAATCCAAACAGCACACGGCTTGCCGAGCCGATGAGCGGACCGTAGAAGGCATACTTCAGCGGTTCCGGTGCATCCGGGAAGTTGCCGTACAGACTTTTTATCATCATCGGGAATGCAGCGGAGAGACCGGAGAATGTCCCGAAGGTCATCATGTAGGTGATGGTGCAAAACCACGTGTGCTTGTCCTTGAATATGTCGAGCTGCTCTTTGAACGATGCTTTCACCGGAACGCTGCGAAGAGCCCACCAGCATACAATGGTCATGAGAAGCAGCAGTGGAATGTACCAGAATGCCGCACTTTGCAAATAGATTTCAGACGTCCCCAGCACCTCTTTGGTCTTCGGATTGATCTTGGTAAAGACTTCCGCTGCACCGTAGGTTCCGATGCCAAGCATCATGGGCGTCATGAACTGTGCGAGGCTTACGCCGAAGTTCCCGATGCCAGCTTGAATTCCGAGCGCCGTTCCTTTCAATCGTTTTGGGAAGAACAGATTCGTGCTTGGCATGTATGAAGAAAAATCACCGCCGCCGAAGCCCGCAGTGAACGCAAGAACCATGAAGACCCAGAACGGAGTCTCCGGGTCCATCACTGCGAGACCGATTCCGACGCAGGGCAAGAGCTTGATGAATGTTGCGACGGTGATGATATGCCGTGTGCCGTAGATTGGCAACAGGAATGTATGAATGATACGGAGCGTACCGCCGGCAAGTCCGGGCATGGC
>CAYHRX010000110.1:0-8761 GCA_964359075.1 uncultured Chitinophagales bacterium | reverse complement strand
GAACAGCTATCTTGCCCCCCTGTTCTGCCCTTACAGATACCTCATCGCTGTACACCGAGTATAAGTTTTGCGTGTCTTTTGCCCGCACCCGATAGGTTGGTCGGAAGTCACCGCCCTCTGGTGCGTAGAGAAACTCAGGATCAACCCAATAAGTATTTGTTGTTGAGGGGACCATGACTTGCCAAATGTTCCCGTACAAATCAACTTTTCTAGATACCTCGTAGCTGGCAAGGTCCGGTTCCTCATTCGCCGCCCAACTGAAACGGATGTTACCATATTGGCCGCTGTTGCTGCTGAGCACTGGATTCTGGGGCTTGGAAGGCGATGCCTGCTCAGGACTCGAATAGTACAAGTCAAGCGTGAAATAGCCAGTCCCCTCGCCAGCGATCTCCATGCCAACATTTGTCGATGGCTTTGTATTCGGGTACCAATCTGGAGGAGGGGTTCTATTGTCAGACCAAGGGGAGAGCACCTTGACGTTCCCGGAGCCGGGGAACGGGTCGCCTGTCGAAATGAGTGGATGATCGAGCCAGGGTTTCCCATCCGCGTGCAAGACTGCGCTCCATGGACTAAACAATGAAACTCGCCAAACAACCACTCCCTGATTCGGTGCATTGCCGAAATACGATCTTAGCAGGTAGTAGTTGTAGTCGGTTGTGGATGTGTTTCCGATTGTCATATTCGCATCGAAGCGCCGTGTTTCAATCAGCCAATAGTTGGACGAGTTGGTGCTGTTCCTGATCTGGAAAACTTCCGGATCACGCAAGTTGTAGTCGGCCTGAAAAGTGTGGTTCTCATCAACATCATGAAATGCAAGCCACCCCTTTTTCTTCCTGGTCTCCGGATTAAGTGGCGCAGGGCAAGCGCCACGGAAGTTTGGACCCAACGTCGGACCGCCACTCATCATATCCCAGCCACCGTTCTCGCCCAAATCCGGGATGCCAAGGAGGTGAGCAAATTTATGAGCGTTGATACCTATCTCTGCAAACTTGACATCCGGTCGCTCGGCCCGACCGGGCGAACAACAAGCGAACTTCTCACCATGTATATACAAGTCATAGTAGTTCCCACCGTAATAGAACGATCCGGCTTGAGGGTTAAGGCTGCCTCGCCGATAGGTATGGCCAGCGTATATCACCGCGAGTTTAGTAGTTGCATTAGTAGCGATATCAAGCCCTGCCGCGATTGCGGCTGCCAGCGCATCATTCAAGAACGGTGTCCAGTTTGCGTATCCAACAGAGTCATATTGACCTTTCCGGAGCGGAAGCGCAAGCCAATCGGGACGACCGTTATTGTCCTCATCTATTATGTTTACGACATATCCGGTAAGGTTGAAGTCGCCATCTGACATGATGGAAAAATAGTCCCTCATGCTTCCATAGACCGGCTCACCATCCGGCGAGTACATATTTGGTGAGACGTATACGTTCTCGGAGAAGAAGTGGTTTTCATAATCGCTGTCTGTGTAGTAGGGCTCCAGATTGTGTGTAACGTTGGAGAACTCCACGAGGAGGATCTTCAATGTCCACGTTGTTGCAACCAGCTCTCCCACCTCATCAGTGATTGTGGAGTCGGTTGCACAGACAAACTGCTCGACTTGTGAGCGGCTCTCCATAACCGGGGCAAGCGTAAGAGCCACAATGAGAACCAAATAGATCGCTTTCATCGTAGGAACCCTCCTTGTTTGTTGTTGAATGGATCACTTGAGATGCAGGACTTTGAGAACCTTCGTTGAGTTGGAAGACAGGAAACGGATGAAGTACACACCAGATGCAACTCGGGACAGATCCTCATTCGTCCCGTTCCAACGAATCACATGCTCACCAGGAGCAACAACTGCATTGTGAAGTTGCTTCACCTCCTTTCCAAATGTGTCATATACTTGGATGCGTATTCTCTGCGCGGTTGGAACTCGATACCTGATAATCGTCCCACTGTTGAACGGATTGGGATAATTCTGGTCAACGTGGAATCCTCGAGGAAGCTCAGGCTCCTCCCGTACTGACACTAGCGGGCTTGTGTTGATGTTCACGTATATCAGCGGGGAGGCAGCAAAGCCGCCGTAAGAATGTACCATGTCGAGGTCTCCATCATTATCCAGATCAACTGCCTGGTTTGATGTGGCTAGGTAATAGTGCCCGAGAGTATCAGAACTGAATCCGGGAAGAGGAAAGCAGCCTCTGAAGACGCCTGAGCAATTCGGTATGATGGCGTAGTAGGTGGTCGCTGCCGTATCCAAGATGTTCCTATATCCGCTCATCATCAGGTCAATCCATCCATCCCCGTTGAAATCACCGCCGGTCATCGCCCCCGGGAATTCGCCAGGCCAGAACCGCCTTGTCGATGCAGTGTCAATTCCAAACGTGCCATTGGTGTTGAGGGAAACATGACCTGCATACCCAAAGACTGCGATGTCAGCAAAGCCGTTGTTTGAGAAGTCAGAGGAGTACAACTGCTCAGGAAACCGGAAAACGACATTCGATGGATAGACGCGCAGACTGTCAAAGCCACCGCGTCCATTGCCTTTCCACACAGCAATCCCGTCCTGGCTATTCGCATTGATTGGGAAACCCGCGCAAAGGATGTCGAGATCACCGTCGTTGTCCACATCGAAGACCTCCATTGCCGTCAGTATGCCCTGCACTCGCCCTATGACAACGGTGTCAAGGAACAAACCTGAGCCATTGTTGAACGAGATACCCCACGTGTCACCATGTGTTGTAAGTCCGGCAATATCTGGAAAGCCATCCGCGTTGAAATCTCCCGTAATGCAATCGATAAACCACCAGGGTCGGCTCTGCAGGTTAAAACTGCCATTTCCTCCGCTTAGGGCAATTCTCAATCCATTGCCATTGTACACAACATCCATAATCCCGTCGCGGTTGAAGTCGTCCACAGCTATTCTGAAGAATGGGTCGGCCCCAGGCAATGTCCACAATGTATTGAATGTGCCTGAACCATTGTTCAATCTGATAACTCCTGAGCTGGAAACAATGTCCGGAGAGCCATCTCTGTTCATGTCTACAGATTGCATGATCCGACCTCCGCCACTATAGACAACAGTATTGGCAAAGCGGAACTCGCTTCGTCTTGCGGATGGAATGCGGAACGTCCACGTGTACCCTCTGAGTGAATCTCCGTTCTGGCTCTTAACGGACCGAGAGAGGAAAGCAGTTACACGTTCGCCTGCAACAAACGCGGTGGTTGGTGTGTATGACGCTCGTCTCTCCGTCGTATCATAGGCCAAGGTCCCAGCCATGTAGCCGGACCTTTCACCGAAGATTGAGAATGAAAGGGAAGTGATCGTAGACGGAACAATGGGGACGGAGAATGTGGCCGTGATTTGTGCGTGCACAGTTGCTGCAATCTGGTTCTGGCCAGGGGAAACCGATACAACCTGGGGTGGCTGAGAAAAAGCGACCTGAAGAGAACCGGGGAAAACTGCAATCCCAGCAATGGAACACAACAAGATCATCATAAATTGTCTTGACATGATCACCTCCTTTCCTGTTGGTCAACGAATCAAAAGTACCTTCCGGGCTTGCGTGTAGGTATTACCGTAGGAAGCTGCCGCGACCATGCGCACAAAGTATACCCCGCTTCCGACCGGATTTCCTTCTTCATTTGTTCCGTGCCATATCTGAGTATGTGCGCCGGGCGGTTTCTCCCCGTTGAGAAGTGTGATCACCTCCCTCCCAAGAATGTCGTACACACTTACGCAAACTACACTTTGGATAGGTAGGTAAATGGTGAATGCCGTTGTTGGATTGAAGGGATTGGGATAGTTCTGCGAAAGTTGTAACCCCTCGGGACCAACAAATGAATCCTCGGCAACAGAATTTGTCCCGTAGTATTCGTAGTCTGCAAGATGATTCCGGTATGGTGATAGGACTGCCGTGACGAGATTTGTCCTTCCATCGTTGTCAATGTCCAGGAAGTGGAAGTTCTGGACAGAGGCGGTATCTCGCTGCCAGATGCCGAGCTTGACCCCTGAAGGTTGATAAACGTGGAGTTGTGTATAAAGCGTATCCAGCGGGGATCGGTCCCATGTGTTCGCTCCCGCTACAACGAACTCTCCGCCAAGGACTCCTGAGTTCACCGAGAGGGGAGTGTTTCTGAGCGATGAATCAGCCCACATTACACGCCACGTCGTGTCACTCACATAATCAAGCGCATAGCATGAGCCGTGGCCAATCGGTCCCACACCACCAATGAAGAGTTCTTTTGTTGTGTCAGCATCGAGGTTAACGAACATGGGCGCCGTAGTGCCGGATCGGAGTCCTGTATAGATCGAGCGCGTTGTCCACGTTGTTCCATTGTACCATAAGTAATTTATCGGCACTGGCTCGTTCACACCGAACGACCCTCCGGCCGGAATGATCTCATCTCTACCCAAACCGTCGATCTGTCCCACTGCCATATCGAACGTGTAGCCTCCGTACCGGGCAATCTGCTGATTGAACACCATTACCCATCCGTTGGGGCTAGGACCTTTGCCAACGTACTCCACAACGTAGATCAGCGTTGGGTCCTGACCGGAAGGAGGTGAGGGATTGCTCGTTAAGAGAACCAATTCGTTCCGGCCGTTGTGATCAACGTCTGTCTCAATCGCTTTGAAGGGTGGGAATGGATAAGCGATGTTTGTTTGGTAGTACCTGTAATGCCCGGGACCAAAGCACTCGAGCATCACGACTTGCCCGGCCTTGACAAGAGCTAACTCCTTGTGGCCGTCATTATCAATATCGCTGATTGTCCACGATCCAAACATTCCTCGAACAAGAGTATCCCAGTCGACAACAAATGAATCATTGCCCACACATTCATACACAACGAGACGATTTGAATCGCCGAATTCTGGATAGAAGGAATACGCAACTTCTGTTCTTCCATCACTGTCAATCTCAGCTATGGCAAGGTCAGTTGCAGGTCGAGTCTGCGACTGGCTCCGCCACACCTCGCGGAAATCCAGTGGTGGAGGCATCGGTATTTGTGGTGCAAAGGCAAGATTCACCCTCGAGTGGATCAACTGCTCGTTCGTGAGTACTTCACTGGATCCATCTTCGTAAGCAATGTGCAACCCACCCCAACTGAATTGGTCAACAACGTCTGGACCGAGCATTCTCTCCTTCCGCCACTCCATCTTCTCTACTTCACCGTGCACTCTTCGCTCGCCAACATACTCGAATAGTCCGTTGCCCAGGTTCTGGTACACCTCCACTTTGCCGTTAACGTAGTACGCAATGTCAAGCAGCGGGTCGGGGTTAAAAAGGCCGAGGGCGACATTGGAGGGAAAGGGATGGATGATGTGGCCATGATTAACGCGCACGCCAAACGTATGAAGCGTACGCGCTTCATCGTCTGACAATGTGTGCGTGGTGTTGCCGAAAAAGATTAGGACAAAGAGTAGTAGCAGAACGAGTACACTACGGTGAAAGGGTTGAGAGGGTGTTGAAGAAAGAGAAGGAACAGGACTTGCACATCGCCGGTTTGCCATGGCGTCCTCCCGCGAGAAATGAACCAATCTGCTTCACCGGAAGCAAAGCAAAAAAAAAGAACGAAGTCAAATGGAAGGTTGCGGAAGGGGCCGGCCTAAGGAGTCTTAGGGAGCTATAATGATAGGGGCGGTGAGTGGCCATTGGACAACATCGTCATGACATTGCCACTGAACCTCCAAGCGGCGTGCCTTACTCGTACCTCAACGCATCAATCGGGCTGAGGGAGGCAGCCTTTCGTGCGGGATAAAAACCGAAGAAGACGCCCACCAATGCTGAGAAAAAGAATGCCAGCGCCACCGAGCTTGGCGAAACAAACACGGGCCAGCCGGCAAGCTTGGAGATGAGATTGGAAGAAAGGAGTCCGAGACCAACTCCGATAAGTCCACCGAGCACACTTAACGTGACAGCTTCAATGAGGAATTGTTGGAGGATGTCGCTCCGCCGGGCACCGATGGCCATCCGGATGCCGATCTCTCGTGTCCGCTCCGTTACAGATACGAGCATGATGTTCATAATCCCAATACCGCCGACAATGAGTGAGACTGACGCTATACTGCCGAGCAGCATTGTCATGATGCTCGAAGTGGCTGTGGCAGCACTGGCGATGTCGGATTGGTTGCGGATCATGAAGTCGTTATCATCCCACGGCTGCAAGCGATGGCGGATGCGGAGCAAGTCGGTGATCTGTGCTTGTGCTTCGGGGATCTGCTGCTTCGATACTGCCGAGACGAGGATCATGCCCACAAAGTCAATCCCCTGGATTTTCCGTTGCACAGTAGGGAATGGAGCGATAATCAAATCGTCCTGGTCCTGTCCCATTGCATTTTGGCCCTTCGGCTGTAGCGTGCCGACAACTCTGAATGGAAGCTTCGCGATACGGATCGTTTGTCCCACCGGATCCTGACCGGGGAACAGATTATCAACGACCGTCTGACCGATCACACACATCTTCGTCGCTCCACGCACATCCTGGTCAGTGAAATACGTGCCCGACTGCAGCCTCCAGTCCCTGATCTTGAAGTACTCGACATAGCCGCCCTGAATCGACGTGCTCCAGTTGAGGCTGCCTGCAACCACTTGGCGCCCGGTTCTCGTCGCCGGACTCACTGCATCGACTGCTGGACATCGCTCACGAATCGCTTCAACGTCGTCTTCCTTCAGTGTTACCGCAGCACCCGCACCAGCGCTCACGCCACCCTGGTGTGTTGAGCCTGGAATGACCATGAGGATGTTCGTCCCGAGGCTCGCTATCTGCGCCTCAACCGCAGACTGAGCCCCCTGCCCCACGGCAACCATCGCGATCACCGCACCGACACCGATGATAATCCCCAGCATCGTCAGGATCGCTCTGGTCTTCTGACGAAGGAGCGAGTCGAAGGCAATCCGAATTATCTCAAGCAGACGCATGGCTAGAATCCTCGGCTTCGTCCACCACCACCACCCGGCATGCGGGGCTGGAACGGATTCTGTCCGGTAGGCCCTGATGTCTGCGTCAGGCCACCCGTGGTGCCAACGATGACCTGGCTCCCTTCCTTCAACTCAGACTCAATCACTTCAACATATTGCGTGTTCATCAGTCCTCTCAGGATCGATTTCGCCGTGGGTTTGCCGTCCTCCAACACCCACACTTTGGCACGGCTTGCCCCGACGATGTCGGGGCCAGGCATCCTCTTCCAACGACGTTCGCCCTGTGCTGAATCTGACGATGCATGGTCACGCCGCATCCTCATCCGTTCGCCTCTTGCTGAATCCGGAAAAGTTCGTTCACGCCTCCCCCACGCACGCTCAGCCCGCGCAGTATCAGATGAGGATTGTTCACGGACGGATCTCTCGCCTTCAGTCCCACGACTGCCATTCTCTTTTCCCTCGTCGGGAGGAGTGAATCGGATTGCCTGCACAGGCAGTCGCAGCACATCCTCCCTCTTATCAACCTCAATGGACACCGTCGCAGTCATGCCGGGCATGAGCTTCAACTCCGGATTGGCAACATCGATGATGACCGTATAAGTGACGACGTTCTGTGTAACAACGGGAGCGAGCCGGACCTGACTCACCATTCCCTCAAAGCGTTCTTCGGGATATGAGTCGACGCGGAACGATACATGCTGGCCGATCTTCACGTTGCCGATGTCCGCCTCATCAACGCTGGCCTGTACCTGCATCTTCTTCAAGTCATTGGCGATCGAGAAGAGTGTCGGCGCCTGCAAACTTGCCGCCACCGTCTGCCCGACATCCACATTGCGAGAGATGACCACCCCGCTGATGGGTGTACGGATTGTTGCGTAGCGGAGGTTCACTTCCGAGCGTTGCAAAGCTGCTTGCGCCTGCATCAGGCTTGCCTTCGCCGACTCGAGCGATGTTGTCGCAGCATCCATATCCGCCTGTGAGACCAGTGACTTTGCGAACAACTCAGTGGTGCGATTGAAATTGCGTTGCGCCTCGTTCACCTGTGCTTTTGCCCTGTCAACGTTCGCACGCTGCTCGTTCACCGAGGCCTGGAGGAATGTTGGATCGAGCTGAGCGAGCAGATCCCCTTCCTTCACTCTTGAATTGAAGTCGGCATATAGTTTTGCGATTGTGCCTGACACCTGCGAGCCGACCTGCACTGTCGTGAGCGCGTTCAGTGTTCCGGTGGCACTTATGCTGACCACAACATCACCACGGTCAACCTTGTCGAACCGGTATGAGACCTTGTCATTCCTGCCATTGGCAATTACGTAGAATCCAACGGCAAGAACCGCCACGATACTCACTATGATGAGCCAGAGTTTCTTCTTCTTGTTCATTGCTTCGTCTTCCCAAATACTTCTTCAAACAGTTTACGCCGCACCACACGGTACGCCGGCCGGTGAGCAACAGAATATTCTGAGGAATGATGAACGGGCTTCACACTACCACCCTCAATCGTCGCAAGCCACACGTTGAGGTCCTCCAAAGGGAATTTCAGTACACCAAATCTAACCAAAGCGGAGAACTCATTCCACTGCCGATAGAACAAAATGGTGTCGGGGTTGGTTTCGTGTGCAGATTGAGCCATCACTTGGACAAGAAGACGCGGGCCGAGGTTTAAGGCTTTGAATGGCCGTAGGTTGACCCGGACAAGGTCGTCTTCCAACGAAATGCGCTCCAGGAGAGGCTCGCCTGCGAATGGCGTGTCGACTGACGCAAGTTCGGTGAAAAGAGACTGAATGACTCCCGCAGAGTCAGATAGGATATGCTCGACTCCGAACGAAGCCTGATAGAAGAGCTTGTACACATCCTGAGCC
>CAYHRX010000109.1:0-8839 GCA_964359075.1 uncultured Chitinophagales bacterium | reverse complement strand
CCGCGGCGATACTGTTGGCGTGTTCCAGTTTGAAAGCTCCGGCATGCGTGACTGGCTTACCAAGCTGAAGCCGACGTCGATCAGCGATCTGGTTGCAATGAATGCACTCTATCGACCCGGACCGATGGAGATGATCGGGGACTTCATTGCCCGCAAGCACGGGCGGCAAAAGATCGAGTACCTGCATCCAAAGCTTGAATCCGCGCTGAACGAAACCTACGGGATCATCGTGTACCAGGAACAGGTGATGAAGATCGCGAGCGAGGTCGCAGGCTTCACGCTCGCCAAAGCCGACCTGATGCGCCGTGCCATGGGGAAGAAAGACAAGAACCTCATGGCGAATCTGAAAGAGGAGTTTGTGAAAGGCGCAGTGGAGAAGGGGACAGCGAAGAAAGTTGCCGGCGATATCTTCGACTTGATCGAGAAGTTCGCCTCGTACGGGTTCAACAAATCGCACAGCGTCGCGTATTCCGTTGTCGCCTATCAGACCGCCTATCTCAAGGCACACTACCCAGCCGAGTTCATGGCCGCGACACTCTCATCTGAAATCGGCAACACGGACCGGATCGTCAAGCTGATCGACGATTGCCGCAAGCTTGGCATCAAAGTGCTGCCGCCGGACGTGAACGAGAGCGGCAAGGATTTCAACGTCGTCAAGGGCGACATTCGCTTCGGGCTGTGTGCGATACGGAATGTCGGCGAAGGTGCGGTCGACTCGGTGATCAAGACCCGGGCAAAAGAGGGCCCGTTCAAGAACATCTTTGACTTTTGCAAACGCGTAGACCTCAGGCTCGTCAACAAGAAATGCCTCGAAAGCCTTGCGCAGGCAGGGGCATTCGATGGGTTTGGCAACCACCGGGCGCAGCTCTTCGAAAACATCGAACGCGCGATAACATTCGGCTCAATATATCAAAGCCAGTCCTTGAGCGGCCAGTCGGGATTGTTTGATGACTATAGCAGACAGAGCCAGACAATCAGCTATCCGTCGCTTACGGAGGCATCGGCGTGGACAGAGAGTGAGAAGCTGGCCCGTGAAAAGACGATGCTGGGATTCTACGTCTCAGGACATCCGCTGCTAAAGTTCGAGCATGAGATCAACGAGTTTGCCAACGTCCACTTCGGTGACGTGAATGAGTTCAAGAATGGCAGTGCGGCGAAGGCATGCGGCATCGTCAGTGCAGTCAAGAAGAAGATCGACAAGCGCGGCAACACGATGGCATTCGTGGAGATCGAGGACTTTAGCGGCAAAGCAGAATGCATCGTGTTCTCAGATGCGTACTCGAAGTACCAACAGTTCCTGCAGCCCGATGCGATGGTAATGGTGATTGGGAAGGGTGAAGTGAACGGCGAGTTGCTCAAGATTCTGGTGAACGAAGTCTATCCGATGGAGAAAGTGAGAGAAAAGTTCACAAAAAGTATTATATTGTCCATACATGTGAACGATATTCAGGAGAACACCATCATCGAGCTTCGGGCGTTGATGGAGAAGAGCAAAGGGAACTGCCCCTGCTACTTCAATGTTGTTCAAGCTGGTACCAACAAGTTGTACCATACACGGAGATTCGCAGTAGAGCCATCCGATGCATTTGTGGGCGAGGTCAAACGGATTCTCGGGCCGCAAAGCGTCAGGTTCTCGGCATGAACCAGGTAACGTAATGGAGGAAGAGTGAAACCTATCGAGATTACTGATGCAAACTTTGAACAGGAAGTATTGAACTCTGACAAGCCCGTGCTTATCGACTTCTGGGCAGTGTGGTGTGGACCATGCAGAATGGTTGCGCCTGTTGTTGAGGAGATCGCGAGCGAGTATCAAGGCAAGTTAAAGGTCGGCAAGCTGGATGTTGACAACAATCCTGAGGTGTCCTTGAAATTCGGGATTCGCAGCATTCCGACACTGATGGGCTTCAAAGGCGGGAAGGTCGTTGAGCAGATCATTGGAGCGGTGCCGAAGCGAAACCTTGTCGACAAGGTCATACCACATATTGCTGTGAACTAACAGCGAGCGATGTTACTCGGACGCCCGGTCTTCGGCGAAGGCCGGGCTTTTTCGTTCGTGAAGCTTCGTAGAACTTAGCAGGCTGTTGAAAACGCTATTCGGACAGGCACGCCTGTCTGCCGACAGGCAGGGAGGCCTGTCCCACTGTGCATTTTAGTGGGTCGGGCGTCTCTGCCCGACCATCTCGGCAGGTTTTTCAACAACCTTGTTAGGCGAGGACATCCACTTCCGAAGGTTGGACACCCCGGAAATCTGCAACCTGCTCGATGATCATCTGCCGGACTTTGCGGTTCAGTCTGCCGACATCGTCTGATGTCATGCCCGCCGTGTCAACTTCCGGCAATACCCTGACGAAGACGTCCGATGGCTTTCCGAATCTCCAGCTTTTCTTCGGCAGGCATCCGTGCGAGCCCTCCACCGCAACCGGCAGGATGGGGACTTGTGCCTTGATGGCGATATGAAACGCACCATCATTGAATCGTCCCACGCGGCCATCGAGCGAGCGGGTTCCTTCGGGGAAGAAGATCACAGAACACTTCTGATCAAGATACTTGATCGCGGATAGCAACATCCTTGCTCCGCTTCTCCTATCACTCCTATCCACCGGAATATCGCCGGCAAACCTCATCATCAATCCAAGAAGAGGAAGATTGAAGAGCTCTTTCTTGCCAACCCATTTCATCTCCCATGGGAGGTTGGAGAGAATAGGGATGTCGGCGTGGGACTGGTGGTTGCTGACAACGACGTACGGTCGTCGAGGATTCTCGATGGTCTTTTGACCTGAGAGATGGATGCGCCACTGTGGGTTCACTTTGCACATTGCTGCACCAAGTCGGCGGAACCATCGTCCCGTGCGGTAGTGCACCGGGTCGTGGTCAAAGAGCCTGATGAGTGCAAGAAGGGGAAGCCAGAGGATGATGAGTGCAATGGCGGCGAACCAGATCCAAAGCGAGCGAAACACGGAGAGCATCGGGGTTACCTGCTGTCATCCAGCCACTTCGTCATCAGATGACGTGAGTGTTCTTTGAATCCAGCTTTGCGGTAGAGACTCTGGGCCTGGATGTTCTCGTGCTCGACTTCCAGCCGGAGGGCTCGAATGCCCTGCGCAGCACAGAACTCGTGCACGCACGCAAGGACTCGCTTTCCAACCCCTCTTCCCCTGTGCGCGGCGGAAATGTGCATATCCGCTTCTTCAACGAGCCAGACACGTCCGAGCGATTCGTCCCCGAGCAGGCGCTTCATAGCTTTCTCGGCCGCTCGTGAGTCGAACACGAGTATTTCCAGATCGGAAGCAGCTGCAGGTCTGAATGTTGGTGCTTTCTTCGTCTTCATGGCTCCAGCTCCTGAATTCCCATTTGGGCTAGATGGTCGGCTCGTTCGTTGAGTTCAATGCCCGTGTGGCCTGCCACTTTGTGAAAGCGCACGATGTGCCGCGACAACAATTCCAGCAGTTGCTCCCAGAGGTCACGGTTCTCCACGGGTTTCTTCTTGGCGTTCTTCCAACCGTTCTTCTGCCAGGCGAGATACCATTTGTCGTGCATGCAGTTGATGAGGTAGGCACTGTCGGAGTAGATATCGATCGGGATATCCTTCGACTTGATGCTCTCAAGTGCCCTGATGCATGCCGTCAACTCCATGCGCTGGTTGGATGTGTTGCCCTCACCGCCGTGGATCTCCTTCATCTTGTCCTTGTACTTCAGCACAGCTCCCCAGCCGCCCGCATTGCTTGCAGACTGGTTGCCTGAACATGCACCGTCGGTGTAGATGATGATTCTCTCTTGTGAATGCGTAAGCATGCACTGTGCTATCGTGTGGCGAACGCGGTTGGTCGGCGCATACTCAGGAAGAGCCTCAGATCATTCTCCTTCACGAGTACCTGGGAGATGAGTCTTTCCCTTCCAGCCTGCGACAAAGTCGAATCCAAAATAGCAACATTTCAGTCCTCTGTCAACACATCGCCAAGCTCCACCTGCCGGGCTGCAGGTGTCCTCTGTTCTTGGGGAGAATCTGCATCGGTGGCCTTTTGTGACCGGGGCTTGACAGGAGTCCGACAATGTGTTACATTAAATTCAAATATTTTGAATTTGAAGTATTTGAAGACGACACGACAATACGGGAAGAAGGCCGACCTTGCTCTGAGCATGTGGGTGAAACTTGCCCGCGCGTTCTCGACGTTCAACAAGCAAACGGTTGAAGACATACGGCTGTACGGACTTACTCAGCCGCAGTTCAGCATCCTTGAGTCGCTCGGGCACCTTGGGCCCATGACCTTGAGCGGGTTGTCCAGGAAACAGCTCGCCAGCTGCGGGAACACAACGGTTGTGGTGGACAATCTGGAGAAGGAGGGGCTCGTCACACGCAAACCGTGCGCAGAAGACCGCCGGTCGATTTATGTCCACCTGACGCCCAAAGGAAAGAAACTCTTTAATGAGGTCTTTCACCAGCATGCTCGCTGCGTTGCAAAGCTAGCTTCTGTACTGAGCGATGCCGAGCAGAAGCAGCTTTCGCTCCTATTGAAGAAACTCGGTCTTGCATTACGAGAGTCGGCGGACAAGGATGACGGGAAGGAACCTGGGTGAATATCTGGAGCCTTATTACTGACAATCCAACTTCACAAACACAAAACTGGAGTTTATTCATGAACAAGCTCGTATTTGTTGTAACCCTCGTGTCGGTCCTGAGTGCACACAGCGGTGCACAGGAGACACACTGGACATTGGACAAGGCACACAGCCAGGTGAAGTTCACAGTCCAGCATTTGGTGATCTCTGAACTCACAGGGCGGTTCAAGGAGTTTGACGCGACGTTCAAGACTATCGGGGACGACATCGGCACCGCAAGCGTCGAGGCAGTCATCAAGACCGCAAGCATCGATACCGACAACGAGCGGCGCGACACACATCTGAGGTCGGATGACTTCCTGAATGTTGAAAAGTTTCCCGAGATGAAGTTCAAAAGCACCTCGGTCGAAAACGCGGGAAACAACACGTACAGGATCAAAGGCGATCTCACCATCCGGGACATCACGAGGCCAGTAGTCCTGGACACGAAGTACTCTGGTTTTGTGAAGACCCCCTGGGGCGGCGAGGTGGTTGCTTTCAAAGCCTCTGTCACGATCAACAGGTTCGACTTCGGGACGAAGTGGAGCAAAGCACTCGAGACCGGCGGCCTCATTGCTGGAGAGAATGTAGATGTAACGCTGGTCATGGAGTTCACGAAACAGAAGCAGCAATGAGTGTGGCGCCATTCCTCCTTCCGCCACCTACGCAGATCAGAAGTGTAGACCTTCAAGTCTCCGATCTGGCTCGCGTGCTCGGTTTCTATCACGACATTCTCGGTTTCAGGATTCTTCGTCAGGACGGCTCGACGGCGTGGCTCTCGGCGGATGGCGGAAGTCCATATCGCATTGCTCTAGCGAGGTTGCCGGGAGCAATTCCCAGGCCACGCAGAAGCACGGGGTTGTTTCATGTAGCGATCCGCTATCCCACGGAGAGCGCGCTGGCAATCGCTCTCCAGCATCTCCTCAAACATCAATACCCTCTGAACGGTGCAGCTGACCATGGTGTAAGCCGGGCGCTTTACCTTGTTGACCCGGACGGCATCGGCATTGAGCTCTATACGGACCGGATGCGCAGTGAATGGCCCATGAACGGCTCTGAACTTGCCATGGTTACTGAAGAGCTGGATATGAGAGGCTTGATCTCGATGGCTGGAGGAAGCGGGTGGAGTGGCATTGATCCCGCCACAGATATAGGGCACGTCCACCTGCAAGTTTCCAGTCTCGACAAGGCAAAACAGTTCTACTGCAATAGTCTCGGATTCCAAGTAACCCAGAGTTCATATCCCGGCGCGTTGTTTGTCGCCGCCGGAGGATACCATCACCATATCGGGCTGAACACATGGGCCAGTCTGAACGCACCGCCGGCGCCATCTGAATCCGTTGGCTTGTTGCGGTTCACCATTGCCACAGATCGCGTTGCTCTCATTCATCTGGCCGATCAAGTTGGACTTGCTCTTGAAGAAGGCGCCAATCAGTTGAACCTCACCGATCCCGACGGCATGAAGCTGAGCGTCATCGCCGGCGATTGACTCCTGCCGTAATCAACCCCATTCTGCGCAGTATTTCTCTCCTTGATGTTTCATCACAGAGTTCTTACTTTGCTGGCGGCACGAGGAGTTCTCAGTAGTTTGCCCCGGATGGAATGCCTGAAGATCGAGGGGCCGATGAAGGGAAAGGAATGTGGAAGTGAGGGAGTGACCCAGAAACTGATTAGCACGGTATGTCAAGACTCACGAAAGAGATTGCAAGCGCCCGGGGGGTGCGGTCCACGCTAGTCGGGGTGGCGGCCAATGCCATCCTCGCGGCTGTGAAAGCTCTCGCAGGAGTGCTTGGCAATTCCTATGCTCTCATTGCTGACGCAATAGAGTCAACATCCGACATTATCAGTTCTCTCGTGGTGCTCGGTGGTCTGAAGCTCGCGTCGGCCCCGGCAGACGAAAAGCACCCGTACGGTCACGGCAAAGCTGAGCCTCTCGCAGCGATGGTCGTGGCAATTGCGTTGTGCACCGCCGCGGTTGCGATTGCCATCGAGAGCGTCCGTGAGATCATCACCCCACACCATGCGCCGGCGCCATTTACGCTCATCGTGCTGGTTGCGGTTGTCATCACCAAAGAGCTCCTTTTCCGACTTGTGTTCAAAGTCGGCGTGGATGTTGAAAGCACGGCCGTCAAAACGGACGCATGGCATCACCGCAGCGATGCGCTCACATCCTCCGCGGCGTTTGTCGGAATCAGTATCGCGCTCATCGGCGGGCCGGGGTACGAGAGTGCGGATGATTGGGCCGCACTGTTTGCGGCGGGTGTAATCGTGTTCAACGGATATAGACTCCTCAAGCCTGCAATCGATGAGATCATGGACGCCGCTCCGCATTCCGGCATTGTGGAAGAGGTGCGCAAGATTGCCGGCGGTGTTGCTGGCGTTGTCGGTCTTGACAAATGTTTCGTGCGCAAGATGGGGTTGGAGTACTACGTTGACTTTCACGTGGTTGTCAGCGGCGATATCACGGTGCACGATGGGCATGAGATTGCCCACAGAGTGAAAGATGCGATCAAGCATGCGAACCCGAAGATTACTGATGTGTTAATCCATATCGAACCAGACTACATCTAAAGGAGACTCCAATGGACATGCCTCAATTCCAGTACGCCGGCTTTTGGAAGCGATTCGTCGCCTACATCATTGATCAGATCATCGTCGGTATTGCCAGCCTGGTGCTGCTCGTTCCCTTTTTTGCACTCATTGGGGTGAGCGCGTTCACGATGCATGATGAGGACCTCTCGTACGACTCTGAGGCTGCCATCAGTGTCGTGATTGCGCTGATTGCCGCATACATCACGCTGATTGCCGCGATATGGATCTGCCAGTGGCTTTACTACGCACTCATGGAGTCGTCGAGCTATCAGGGCACGCTGGGTAAGATGGCACTTGGCATCAAAGTCACCGATATGAACGGGAACGGGATTTCGTTCGGACGTGCCACAGGTCGCTACTTTGCCAAGATCATCTCATCACTCACTCTCTGCATCGGGTACATCATTGCAGGCTTCACCCAGCAGAAGCAAGCTCTGCACGACATCATTGCGAGTTGCCTCGTCGTAAACAAATAGCGGCTTGAGAAGGAGGTGGCCATGCTTCTTGGATTCCTACTCGGAGCGATTATCCCGCTTGCGATAATCGTTCTCCTCATTGTGTACATCAGCAAGACCAACTTGCTGCAGCGGAGAATAGATGTCGTAGACGCCTTGCTCCAACGATTGGCCAGGGCGGAGGAGGATATTCGCGAGTTGCAGCGCAAGCTGACCGCGCCAAAAGAACCGCCCGGCCTCACGAAAGTGGAACCCGTGGCTGCGATGACACCATCTGCAGCGAGCAAGCCGCAGCCCATCGTCGCGGAACCACGTCGCGTCGAAGCCCAACCAGCAGCGGCTCCTTCAGTTATCTCGCCGCCTTCTCCATCGCGCAGACGGGATGAGTGGGAAGCGCTCATTGGAGGAAAGCTGCTGAACCGTATTGGCGCGCTTGCCCTGATTATCGGGGTAGGCTTCTTTCTGAAGTATGCGTTTGACAGTAACTGGATCACCGAGACGATGCGAGTGGCCATTGGATTGGTAATTGCCGCCGGATTGCTTATCGGAGCGGCACGCGCTCACAAGAGAGAGTTTGAGGTGTTTGCCCAGGGGCTTGTTGGCGCCGGCCTTGCCGTGTTGTATCTGTCCGTGTTTGCTTCGTTCAACTACTATCACCTTGTCCCTCAGGCTGTCGCGTTTCTCATGATGTCGGTGGTGACGGTGCTGGCGTTTCTGCAGGCATTCAAGTACGACTCGCTTTCCGTCTCTTTGATCGGTCTTATAGGCGGGTTCCTTACGCCATTTCTTCTCAGCACAGGTGAAGCGAACGAAGTGGGTTTGTTCACGTACGTCGCTCTGCTCGATGCCGGGATACTTGCAGTACTTCTGATGAGGGACAAGTGGGCAATTCTTGAGCCTCTCTCGTTGGCTGCGACGTACCTTATCTACCTGCTCTGGTACAAGGAGTATTACACTGCTGACAGCCTGTTGACTATGGTGTACTTCCTGATTGTGTTCTGGATATTGTTCTATGCCCTTGATGTCTACCGAGCACTCCGGTCAGTCATCTCATCTATTGAGATTCGGACTGGAGTCGCTGCGGCAAACGCATTGTTCTTCTACGTCGCCTTGTACTCGCTGATCGAGCCTGAGCATCACAACATCATGGGTCTGGTTACCTTGCTGATGGGTGCAGTCTATTTCTTGGTTGCGCT
>CAYHRX010000108.1:0-8845 GCA_964359075.1 uncultured Chitinophagales bacterium | reverse complement strand
TCATGGCCGCTGCCGAGAGCTTGATGAGATCCCACCATGAGAAGATCAGGAAGCCGGCGTTCAACGATGCACTCCAGTCCTTGAACACGACGGCATACAATTGAATCGTCCCAAACGTGAAGATGACTGCGAGCCCAGTTGTCATCGCGATGAATGACCTAAGCAGTGTCGGGCGCAGTTCCACGAGATACCCGACGAGCGCCGCAGCAACAGGGAATGCAAGCAAGTAGCCACCCGTCGGACCGAGCAGCCTCTCAATCCCGAAGCCGCCAAGCGCAAACACTGGCGCGCCAAGAGCACCGACACCGAGGTACGCAAGCTGACTCAACGCCCCGTTGCGCGCACCGAGGAATGCCCCAGAGAGAAGCACGAACAGAGTCTGCAGTGTGTATGGCACCGGCTGGTGCGGAATTTCTATTCTCGCCCCAACTGCCGTCGCCGCGGCAAACACTGCAATCCATAGCAACTGGCTGAGCGCGCTCTGCTCAGATCGGTCCAGGATTCTCACTGAGACTTTGCTTATCGCATCCATTCTATTCTCCTGATGAAAGATGAACGTTGAACCACTTGGCGGTTAAGTCTGAAATGTGCTCTATCGTCGGATTTGTTTTTGTTGAGCCTGACTTCACACCGTACATGTGCCCGGTGTGTTCAAGCAGGATAAACTCCGTTCGCGACTTGGCTGCTGCCTCGTACAGCTTTTCTGCTTCTGCCGGCTTCACCGTGACGTCCGCCGCGCCGTGAACGAGAAGCAGTGGGACCGACATACGCTGCACGGCGTTGATCAGATCATATCTCCCCGTGTTCGCCTCGAGGTCCCGAAGCACACCGATACCATAGCGCAGCTTCGTTGGGAGAGATCGGACCGTGACGGGGAGATAGCCTTCCTTTTCCCAGAGGTCTCGCTGATGTTTCGTGTACCGGAAGACTGTGGCCACTGTCGACCACGCCGCGACTGCCTTGACACGCTGATCGGCACTTGCACAGAGAATCGAAACCGCACCGCCGCGTGAGTGACCAACAAGTCCGATCCTGTTCCGGTCGATTCGTCTATTCCCTATCTCTCCATCCTTAACTGCATCAATGACGGCGTCGAGGTCTTCCAACTCCTTCCCTATGGTATTGCGGGAGAACTTCTCAAACTCTGTAAACTTCGTGAAGTCACTCCCTATCCCGTTGTGGGAGAAGTTGAAAACGATCGATGCGAAACCGTGAGACGCAAACTGCCGTCCGAAGTACGGGAACGGACCCCAATTCTTGTGCGCCGTAAAGCCATGGCAGATGACGACCAGCGGCTTTTCCTTGCCATCGTCCACGTACCGAAAATCACCCGTAATCTCATCACCCGATGAGTTCCTGATACGAAAAGGCTGTTCAACCATTCTGGTGGCAGAAAATAGTCAAATGGGCTCTGAAAATCAACTGGACAGTCAGCATCACTTGCGTCGTCAAGATTTCAGTTGAGATTTCTCCAACGATTCACTATCATAGTGTTGAAATGTTCCCCCGTGTTCTCACCTATGGAATCCCAAACATGAAATCACTCTTGACAACGCTGTTGTGCGTCCTGATAGCAGGACTGGCATATGCTTCTGCACCGGAGAAGTTCAGCAGGGTTTCGATCAGCGTCCCCGACCGTACAATGCTTGACCGTATCTGGTCAACGGGGATTGACTACGAGGCAGTCACCGGCAAGGTTGGTGGGCCAATGGAGTTCGTCGCCGGTCAATATGAACTGGACCAGCTTAGGGCCAAAGGCATCTCCTTTACGGTCGTTATTGATGATCTTGCAAAAGAAGCAGAAGGCAGGATGGTGCATGGTCCCGTGAATGTCTTGGGCTTCGGCTATGGCAGTATGGGCGGGTACTACACGTTTGCGGAGGTGCTGCGGCAACTGGATACGATGAAACTGCAGTACCCAAATCTCATTACCATCCGCGACTCAATCGGGCCAACACGGGAAGGACGCGCTGTTTGGGCAGTGAAGATTTCCGACAACCCATCCATCAATGAGCCGGGTGAGCCTGAAGTTCTGTACACATCACTTACTCACGCCCGCGAACCCGAAGGCATGATGTCGGTGATGTACTACATGTGGTGGTTGTTGGAGAACTACGGTACGAACCAGACGGCTACGTATCTCATCAACAACCGACAGATATGGTTCATCCCCGTTCTGAACCCCGACGGATACGTGTACAATCAAACAACGAATCCGAACGGTGGCGGGATGTGGCGGAAGAACCGCCGTTTCAATGGACCTCCAACAAATAGCTATGGAGTTGATCCCAATAGGAACTATGGGCCCTTGTACTTGTGGGACTCTCAGTGGGCGCCCAACGGATCAAGTACTTCCCCAACTAGCGAAACATATCGCGGCCCATCCGTATGGTCTGAACCGGAGAACCAGACGATCGACAACTTCATGCGTGCACACGTCATCAAGGCATGCTTCAACTATCACACGTACGGCAACTACCTCATTTATCCCTACGGCTATTTCGCCCGCGAGAACCCCGACTCGCTCGTGTATCGTGACATGGCGTACTCCCTCACAGCAGACAACCGCTACACGAACGGGACCGACATCCAGACTGTATCATACTCCACACGAGGAGTCTCGGATGACTACATGTACGGCGACACAACAAAGCCGAAGACGTGGGCGATGACTCCCGAGGTGGGAACGACCGGATTCTGGCCAACCGTGCCGGAAATATTCCCGCTTGCCATCGGCACTCTGAGTATGAACATCTATCTTTCATACATCAGCGGCCAGTATGCCACACTCAAGAGGTACGACATTCAGGATGCGGGCGGGAACGGATTCATTGATCGCGGCGAATCGTTCAACCTGTTGGCAACTGTAAAGAACAAAGGTGCGAGCGATGCGAGCAATTTGACGTACACGATCTCAAGCAGCTCGCCGTCGGTGCAATTCAGCACATCATCCGCGCAGATACCATCTTTGCTTTCTCAGGCTGAAGCCCAGGTGACGTTCGCCGGTTCGGTCGCGTGGAATGCAACCACGGGTGTTCCTGTTCAGTTCTTCCTCACCGCAACAGACCTACAGGGCTTCCAGAAGATCGACACTCTGAAGCTCCACATCGGCACTCCCACTATTGCATTCGCCGATAGCGCGACAGCCGGCACATTCAACTGGTCGACAGGCACTGGTTGGGGCACGACCTCGAACGCCCACACTCCCCCCTTGGCGTTTACGGACAGCCCGACCGGCAACTATGCTGCAAGCGCGAACAACTCCCTCACAATGAACAGTCAGCTCAACCTCAGTGGATTCAGCTATGCCCAACTGAGATTCTGGACGAAGTGGGCGATTGAACCGACATGGGACTTCGCCACTGTTGAAGTCTCTACAAACAACGGCACAAGCTGGACAACACTACGCACACCTCTCTCTCACAAAGGCTCGGCTCGAAGTGGAGGACAACAGCCCGCCAACTCGTGGGGCTACGATAGCTACACGCCGTTCGGACAGCAGTTCATCGAGCAGGCCGTCGACCTGACCCCTTATCTCGCCAGCCAGATAAAGCTCAGGTTCAGAGTTGCGGCTGATGGCGGTGACCAACGGGATGGATTCTACGTCGATGACATCAGAGTCTACGGGTATACGACGAATGTCCTTCCTGACACAGGCATCGTGGTTCGGCCAAGCTCATTCACCTTCAGCGGAATTACGGGAGGGGTGTTCAGGGACTCAATCAGGATCAACAACTACACACCGGGACCTGTGCAGATAACGCTGGCCGAAACAACCGCGACATTCGGCGAGTCCCCGTTTAAGCACGTACAGTCTGGCAGGCTCGACATGCAGTCGATAATCAGGCGGCTGAGGCCGGCATTCGAGAAGGCAGGCATCACCCGCGAATCGTTCCCGCAGCCCGTTGAGATGACAGGCGACGATCCGGAAGTGTACACAACGATCATCACTGACGACCGGAATGAGAACAGCCTGGGCGCTGCCGATGTGTACCGCGTGCAGCACCAGGTACGAACGCTGCTTGGCATCACGTATCATGATTTCAGGATTATCATGAGTGCACCGCCCGACACCAACATCGTTGGATTCATCTCCATCGACACTGATCAGGATTTCGGGACGGGCGACTTCCCAGCCCCGTTCGGTGTCGGGTCAACGGCACGAGACATCGGCTCGGAGCGTGAGGTGTTGTTCGATGCCAGCGGTATTCTTATTGACTCGATCATCCACATTGGCCGCATCCCGGCGGGAATAGTCTTCAACTCAGCAAATGACAGCATTGTCGGGACGCCTTTCCTGCTTGCGGTTACACGAGATTCGGTCCTGACGATCACGACAACGAATTTGCTCGGCCTCGGCATTCGCCAGGATTGGCTTGGCGATGCAGATGGAAAGTATAATGTGGGAGTCACTGCGAGTCGTCTGAAACAAGGCGCCAGTCCACTGCCGGACTTTGCTCCTTCGGTCAGTCACGGAATTGTAGGCACCGAGACGGGCGTGTCGTGGCTCTCTGAAGACAGAGCTTTGCTGACGATTCCGAGCGGCGATTCCGCGACAGTGCGGCTTGCAGCGCTTGCGGCACGACTGCCGGGGACATACAATGCAAACCTAAGACTGACTTCGCCTGCCCGGCCAGCGGTGAATATCCCTGTGCAACTCAACGTCACTGCACTCGCTGTACCGCACATCGTGCTGAGTGCCTCAAGCTACACAGATACCGTCCGCCTTGGCGACAGCACAACACACGTGTTGAACATCTCCAACACGGGCAACGCCGACCTTGTGTGGGGTATCGTGGATACAAGCAACACCACATGGGCCTCAGCGACGCCTGCATTCGGAGGAACGCTTGCCGGGCAATCATCGCCCACGACAATGCGCTTCCGCTCGACCGGATTAACACCGAACACGACGTACAACTCGCGCTTCCTCATTCTCAGCAATGACCCGACGAACAATACGATCTTTTTCCCGATCTCGCTCAGAGTCACGCCGATAGTTGATGTGAATGAGAAAGAGAAGCCGATACCGACATCCTTCGCCTTGCACCATAACTATCCCAACCCCTTCAACCCCGAGACGAACATCTCATTTGATCTGCCGAAGAGTGCATTCGTCACCTTGAAGCTCTTCAACCTCATCGGACAGGAAGTTGGGATGATTGTGAGCGGACAACTGCCCGCTGGAACCCACACCTATCGGGTTGGCACGGAGAGGTTTGGGCTAACGAGCGGGGTGTACCTCTACAGGCTTTCAGCCGGAGGGTTTGTG
Organism: uncultured Chitinophagales bacterium; assembly: GCA_964359075.1. Taxonomy (GTDB): domain Bacteria; phylum Bacteroidota; class Ignavibacteria; order UBA10030; family UBA6906; genus UBA11986. Next base: position 3,573 of record CAYHRX010000108.1, on the reverse strand, counting down.
CAAACGAAGAAGATGATTCTGTTGCGATAGTGCCATTTGCGCCCGCAAAGCCCAATCAGTCTCTGCTGGTTGGGCTTGCTGTTATGAGGGATGGTTCCTTCCTCTGCAATTTGACTTTGCGGACCAATCAAGCTAGATTTGGGGTAGGACACGCATCGCATCATTCCTGACTCAATCATGATGCTTCGCTCGCTTCGGCCATGGAATCTCGTATTTGTTCTGCTCGGTGAAGCGGCTACGCTTGTCTATGGGCAAACGCCGCCCAACTTCCGATTACGCCCTTCGTCGCAATCACAACATTGGGTAGAGCTCGCACAACATCCTGGAAATCCACACATCATGCTGGCGACCTCATTTGTGTTGCGTTTTGACATGGTCCATATTTCTGAGAGTTTTTCCGCTACCGCAAACGGAGGCCTCACCTGGTTCGGACGCGACACGATCCCCATCTATCCTATTGGCCCCCCTCTCTTTACCAAACCCGCTATCGATGGAAATGGGCGCTTCATGGTCTGCGGAAACATCAGTGTTGTTGCCGGACTTGCCACAAGCTACTCCACCGATCTTGGTTCCACGTGGTCTGCATTATCCGAGATTCCCGGTGCGACCAATCCTGATCGTCCGCGCATAATTGCAGATGGTGTACCATCGAGTCCTCACGTTGGTAGATGGTATGTTGTGTGGGCAAACTTCAGCGCCCCTCTTGTCAGTCGCGTGTTGATGTCCCACTCAACCGATGGAGGCGCAACCTGGACACAGCCATCTGTGGTAAGCCCGGTTGCTTCTTCTGGTCACCACCATCAAGGAGCGAATGCGTGCATCGGACCTGAAGGAGAGGTGTATGTCGTGTGGGCGAACGACACAACAAACGGCGGGAATTCTACTGAAGATTCTCTGGGATTCGCATGTTCCACCGACGGTGGCGTGAGTTGGGCACGAGCGACAAACCGCGCTGACGATATGAATGGCATCCGGACCGGTTCATTCTTCCACAATACCCTTCGGGCCGAGGGCTATCCACGCATTGCCGTTGATGGAACCCGCGGCCCCAGGCGGGGATGGATCTATGTTGTTGCAGCAGAAAAGAACTTCCCACCGTACGCGATGGATGTATCCGACATTGTCCTGCATCGCTCAACGGATGGCGGTGTTGCATGGACAAGAGGACGCGTCAATCAGGATACACCCGGCAATGGAAAGTATCAATACATACCGGCAATCACTGTTGATGCAGCAGGTGGCGTTAGCGTCGTCTATTATGATTCGAGGAACGTCGCAACAAACGACTCCGTCGAAGTCTTTCTCTCTCGCTCAGTCGACGGCGGTAACACGTGGACAGATATTCTCGTGAGCGAACACCGATTCACACCAAGAGCTATTGGAACGCTCGGCACCGGATGGCCTGGTGACAACGTCGGGGTCGCATCAACAGACAGTACTCTTCTTGTCGTGTGGTGTTCTACCGCTTCCGGCATGAAGCAAGTTTGGGGCGCATTTCTTCCTCTTGTCCAGACTGAGGTTCGCTTCCTTGATGAGCGAACTCCAATGACCGTTTCTCTAGATCAGAACTACCCCAACCCCTTCAACCCCGAGACGAACATCTCATTCGATCTGCCGAGAAGTGCACTTGTCAGCTTGAAGGTCTACAACCTCATCGGACAAGAAATTGCTACCATTGTGAACGGACAACTGCCCGCTGGAACGCACACGTACAAGGTCGGTGGGGACAAGTTTGGCATGACGAGTGGCGTGTACTTCTATAGAATCTCTGCAGGAGATTTTGTGCAGACGAGGAAGATGGTGTTGCTGAGGTGACTGATGCGACAGAAGCCCAATTGCTTTGCGCGGTTGGGCTCCTTGTTTTGGGGGTCAACTTGACTTTCCAGTGGTTTCGATTTTCTTTTGATGACGGCACCCGGACTTTTTGACGTCAGGGAAACGCTGTTCGCTCAGCTGAAGGAGGTCCTTATGAAACAGCCACTTCTTTTTTTTGCAGTCGGCTTTTCTCTCGTCACCTTTATCAAAGAAGCAAATTCACAGGTTACCTGTTTGTATTTCCGAATCGTTGGAGGTAACAACGTCGAGATTCACTGGTGTTTGTCAAACCGCGAGTATTACGGAGCGGAAGTACAACGCCGAGCGGAAAGCGGAGTGTTTCAATCACTACCCAATAGTTTCTGTCCCGCTGGGCCAGATCCCTTTCCGCCTGAATGCGTGTTTACCGACGTGAATGTGCCGGGCGGCATTTGGTACTACCGAATCAGAATGATAGCCCTTGATGGAACGTTAACGTATTCTGATTCGTTCCTCGTGACTATAGACATCTCGCAGACAGATTACGTCATCATCACTCCCCCATCATATGTCAGCACCATGGAACCGCTGGCAGCGTTCCGCACATCTCACAATGGCTTTAGCGTTAAGATCGTGACAACAGATTCGATCTACAGTCAGTTTGGTCACGGTGTTGCACCTGATAGCGCCATCAAGCGATTCATTACATTTGCGCTGACAACATGGGAGAATCCGAAGCCCCAGTACTTCTTGTTAGCGGGAAATGTCAACACCACTCCATCGCACAAAGAACCGCCCCTCGTCGCTCCCGCTGAATCAGTGATGGTGGACCAATGGTTTGTGGACGGCGTTCCCGATACCGCCACGTTCCGCCGACCGTCGGCGGCGATCGGGAGACTTCCCGCGTGGAATGCGACCGCGCTTTCAGTGATGGTTTCAAAAACGATCGCGTATGAAAGCGCACCCGATTCGTTATGGGCTCGACGAGCAATTTCTGTCGCGGATGAGCAACCCAGCTACGAAGTGATTGTTGGGCAGCAGGCGCGACTGCTCTCGCCCGTGTGGCGCGACACAACGGTGGTGCATTTGAGACCAAGCTCGCCCCGCTATTTCACGCGCCGACAGTTTTTTGATGCCATCAATCAGGGCATTGCCATCACAACATTCGTCGGACATGCGGATTGGTATCGGTTCGGAACATCAATCTACTTTACAACATCGGATGTCGATTCACTCGCGAACGGGCTGCGTCTTCCTGTCTGGATCATGCTTGGCGAGCAGCGCTTTGAGAAGCAAACTCCGCTCGCTACGATGGTGAATTTGCTTCAGTCGCAAGACAAAGGCGCTGTCGCTACATTTGCTTCTACCGACCTCGTCTATGCCTCAACCAGCACAGCGTTTATCGCTTCTCTTCTGCAGGAGATTGCAGCTCAACCGAGCGAGCCTCTCGGCAAATCCATCGTTGTAACGAAGCGAAGATACAACAACGCTCCTCCCCAGTTGACGCAGAGTTGGAAGTTCACATTGCTCGGCGATCCCGCGTTGAAGATCAAAACAGGAAGGACGACGGACGTTGTTACATCGAATGGTCCCCCGCGAGAGTTTAAGTTGTATCAAAACTACCCCAACCCCTTCAATCCCACCACGCGCATCGAATACTCGCTGCCGAAAACTTCTCACGTGAGTTTGAAAGTGTTTGATGTTATGGGAAGAGAAGTTGCAACAGCTGAATTCAACGAGGAAGTGCAACACATGAGCGAAACACTTCTAATGCTGTTC
>CAYHRX010000107.1:0-8873 GCA_964359075.1 uncultured Chitinophagales bacterium | reverse complement strand
GGCATCATTACGCCGGGTGAGTGCAAGGTTGGCATCATGCCGGGCTTCATCCACAAGCAGGGACGCGTAGGCGTGGTCTCACGCAGTGGAACACTCACCTACGAGGCAGTGTGGCAATTGACTGAGCGTGGCATCGGCCAGTCAACCTGTATCGGCATTGGAGGAGACCCGGTGATTGGGACGCGGTTCCTTGATGCAATCAAGCTCTTCAATGAGGATAACGGAACCGATGCCGTTATTCTGATTGGCGAGATCGGTGGAACGGCGGAGGAAGAAGCGGCCGAGTACATCAAGAAACATGTGAAGAAGCCGGTCGTCGGCTTCATCGCTGGACGCACCGCACCGCCGGGACGTCGGATGGGACATGCAGGCGCAATCATCTCGGGCGGCAAGGGGACGGCGCACGAGAAGATGGAAGCGATGCGCAAAGCAGGGATCCACGTTGTGGAGAGCCCCGCATTGCTCGGTGAGGCCATGGAGAAGGTGCTCCGTAAGAAGGGGTTGCTTCCCAAGAACGGGAAAGTGAAGTCATCCAAGAAATCCATCAACTCGAATCATCGGAGGTAGAAGTGGCAGAACGTACATTGGCAATTCTCAAACCTGATTGTGTAGGAAAAAATCTTCAAGGGGAAATTCTCTCAAGGATTCAGAAAGCTGGGTTCAAAGTCCTGGGCTTGAAGCAGTTACGGCTGACCAAAGAAACAGCCGGCGCATTCTACGCGGTTCATAAGGGTCGTCCGTTCTATGATGGACTCGTGGAGTTCATGTCCAGCGGCGCATGCGTACCGATCGCACTGGAGAAGGAAAATGCGGTCGCAGACTTCCGGACGCTGATTGGTGCAACAGACCCGAAAGAGGCAGCGGAGGGAACCATCCGCAAGATGTTTGCAGATAACAAGGGCGAGAACATCATCCATGGTTCTGATTCTGCTGAGAATGGCAGGATTGAGGTGGCGTTCTTCTTCGCTGAACGAGAGCTCGTTGAAAGCATGTGATGCGCTCGGTTCTTGCCCGAAGAACCAGTAACCGCAGGAAGAGCCCCGCTCTTTGCGGTTTCATTTTTCTGAACATCTCGTTGAGCATGACTCATGTCTGTGAAAACATGGAAAAAGATATCTGAAGCAGTCGTATTCCGAAATCCGTGGTGGACGTACAAGCGGGATGAGTTCGAGCTCCCCTCGGGGAAGACTGGCGAGTACCATTATGTGCATACCAATGGTTCGTCAATGGTCATTCCTGTCTCTTCTGATGGAAAGGTGCTTACGGTGAAGCAGTACCGGTACCTGTGCGAGAAAGAGAGCATCGAGTTTCCCTGCGGCAGCGTGAAAGACGGATCGAGCTACGACGAAACGGCGTGGCACGAGCTTGCCGAGGAGACCGGCTACTCAGCGAAGCGGTTATTCCTCGCAGGAGAGTTCAACCCATACAATGGCGTCACTGCCGAGATGTGTCGTGTGTACATTGCTCGGGAGCTTGAGCAGGTTGGAGACACGCCGGATGAAACGGAGGAGTTTGAGTTGCTCTTCTTTGATGCTGAGGAGATTGATAGAATGATTCGTGATGGCGTCATATGGGATGGGATGAGTATTGCCGCCTGGTATATTGTGAAATCCAAGATAAACCTCTGAGGCTGGCTACAGAATGCAGGGTTCATGGTTCAGATTGTGTTGGTTCGGGATATTTCTTATCGTCGCGGCAAGCTGTCTTGCACAGCCCAGGGTGAAGGTAGGCGCCGACATCCTCATGAGCAAGGAGCTCAACCTTGTGAAGGGGAAGAAGGTTGGGCTGATAACCAACCACACAGGCAGGTTATCGAGTGGACAACACCTTGTTGATACGTTGCTTGCTCAAGGGATAAGTGTCGTCGCATTGTTTGGCCCTGAGCATGGGGTGCGAGGAGAAGCGGCTGCCGGCGAAAAGGTCGGCGATACGATTGATGCAAAGACAGGCATCCCTGTGTTCTCACTTTATGGTAAGACACGCACGCCAACATCAGACATGCTCAGGGATGTCGACGTTCTTGTGTACGACATCCAAGATGTCGGTGCCCGCTTCTATACGTACATCAGCACCATGGGACTTTGCATGAAGGCAGCAATTGAGAGCGGTATCCCCTTCATCGTTCTCGACAGGCCCAATCCACTCGGCGGATTAAAGGTCGAGGGACCAATCCTTGAAGACTCTCTCAAATCATTTGTCGGGATGTATCCGATTCCGTTGGTGTATGGCCTGACGTGTGGCGAGCTGGCGATGATGATCAATGGCGAGGGCTGGCTTGCCACCAGCGCCAAGGCTGACCTGACTGTTGTCCGAATGGAGGGATGGACTCGAAGCATGCTCTGGGATGATACCGGTCTGTCCTGGATTCGTCCTTCTCCGAACATTCCCACACCTGTCACTGCTTTAGTCTATCCAGGGACTTGCTTGATCGAGGCAACGAATCTCTCCGAAGGCCGTGGCACCGATGCGCCGTTCCTCACGATAGGCGCACCGTTTGTCGAGGCAGGGAAGCTGGTAAACGCAATGCAGGCACTGAATCTGCTGGGTGTGGAGTTCAGTGTAACAGGTTTCACTCCATCCTCCTCAGAGTACTCGGGTCAGTACTGTTACGGAATACGGATCCAGGTGACCGATGTGAGAGCATTTCACCCTGTTTTCACCGGTCTTGCTCTCTTTCAACAATGTTCCGTCCTTCTCCAGGATAGTCTCAAGGTCAGGGAGATCTCATTCGCAAGGTTGCTGGGCAATGGCCAAGCGCTCAAACGCCTCCGTCAAAAAGACGCCCCTGAGATGCTCATGGGTGAGTGGAGGTCAGACCTCGAACGATTCAAGCAACTCTCTACCCGCTACTGGTTATATCGCGACAACTAGGTTGGCCGCAGTTAAGGTTTCTTAATCGAAGAACCTGCCAAAGTTGTTGACTTTCCAGCCGTTATTGCTTAGATTTGAGCGTTTTGCGGACTTGCCTTTCCCAATTCCAGGTGGGATGATGATCGATGGTGGCGCCAAAGCGATGGTCGAAACCATTCGGCAGAAGCTGTCAACTGTCAATGGAATCATCGCTTTGATTGTTATTGTCGCGCTTGTCGTCGGTCTAGTTCTTGGTTCGCCGGTGGGGCGAATCGTGTGCGGGGTATTCCTTCTTGCGACAGCAGTGTATGGTGTCGCGCGATGGAAGGGCTTCGACTTCGCGAGATTGGGAAGCAAGCGCGAGACACAAGAGGACTTGTATTCACAATCCCCCGAAGGTCATATGAAGAAGTTACTCTTTGATGATTTCCAAACATCAGGTGCGAGGTACGTGGTGAAGGAGGTCCCAGAAGAGGCTGAGAAGGTCGTGGTGCCATCCACGAAGTCCGTGCAACCGGTTGTTGTGACAACGAAGGAAGAGAAGACGAAGGAGTTCCAGGTTTCAGATTTCTTTGATCTGGACTCAGACATTTTTAGGAGTGAAGCGGAGCCGCGCAGCGAGTTTAACTTCCTTTTGACCAAAGCTCTGCTTGCCTTGAAGGAAGTGCTGTTTGCTCACTCTGTTGCATTCTTCTGGGCGAACAGAGAGAAGCATCAGATGGTGCTCGAAGCGAGAGCGACTGACAGCCAGGAGTTCATGACATCAAAGCGCTTTCTGATCGAGACCGACGTTGTTAGCCAGGTTGCGTTGAGTGGAAAGCCGCAACTACTGGGCAAGGTCAATCCGGTTTCGGAAAAGGATTTGATCCGCTACTACGAATCAACGGTGTACGTCAAAGCAGTAGTGGCGGTCCCGGTGTATTTCATCAAAAGCGAGAAAGACAAGCTGCCCGTCGGCGTGATTGTTGCCGATAGCAAGGCGGAAGACACATTCGGTCCCGAGACACTTGGGCTGCTGGGACACTACACGAAGCTCGTCTCGGCGTTGATCAAGAGCTACACCGACAAATACGACTTGCTGCTGGATTCAGAACTGCTATCCTCCATCCGCCGAATGCAGGACAGGATAAAGTCCGACCCGACGGAGTTCACGATTCTCAACTCGCTTGCTGAAGAAGCAACCCGACTGGTGAACTGGGACTTTCTGACGATTGCGATGTATGCTGATGAGCAGCACGGCTGGATGCTTCAGAAGGTCGTGAATCGGGGCAACCATGCGTACGTGACCCCCGACCAAGTTATCGACTTCAACGACAGCGTGGTGGGAAAGGTGATCCGCGCAAATGCCCTCGAAATGATTGCCGACGTGACAGCGTCGCGTCCGATGAGGTTCTACGAGAGCGAAAGAATTGAGTCCGAAGGCTCGTTCCTCTGCATGCCGATCAGTTCAACGAACCGTTGCTACGGGGCGCTGACGCTCGAAAGCCGCAGCAAATCGAACTTTGCCGGCAATGAGGTGGAGACGATCTACCGGCTTGTGGAGAACGCAGCAATGGCACTAGAGGTCTTGTACATGAACGACCTCGTGAAGGATTTCGTCATAGTCGACCAGCTCACGGGCTCATTCAACAAGAAGCACTTCATCAAGAAACTTGAAGAAGAAGTACAAAGGGCGGAGGATTTTGGGACCGAGCTGGCGCTCGTTTCTGTAATGGTTGATAATGCCCATGAGCTTGCCAGCCGGCATGGACATGAAGGCTTCGACGCCATCCTGAACCAAGTGGCGAAGATCATCCGGGCCAATATCCGTTCGTACGACATTGTCGGCCGTCAGGATGCTGACGGGATGGGTGTGCTGCTGATTAACACAACGGCAAGCGAGGCGTATCTCTGGGCAGAAAAAGTCCGAAAGCAGATCGCCAGTTACATCATCACGCTCGGGGGTAAAAGCTTCTCGGTGACTGTGAGTGCTGGTGTCTGTGGCTTAAGTGAAGGAATGCGGAAGGATGAACTGCTTGCGGGCACTACACGAGTGCTCGGCAAAGCAATGGAAGATGGCGGGAACTTGGTGCGAGTCTTATAACTACAAAGGATGAATTAAGCGATGGCAAAACAACAATCATTTGCTGATAAGGTAGCCAAAGCAGCTGCAATGAAGGGCTCCAAGTGCCCTGTGTGCGGTACAATCTACCAGCCTCTCTTGCTGGTCTCATCTGAACGGTCCAAAGTAGGGACGAGCGTCAAGTTCAATGAGCGCCGTGTCCAAGTCTGCAAGTGCAACGAGAAGCAGATCTACAGCTGACAACGAGGCAAGAGCAAACTTTCCGCAATGTCTGCTGTACAATCGTGTGGACTGAGTGGAAGGACTTCACACACTTTATCTCTGCACAAAGAGGAATCTCTCGCGAGAAGGGTTCCTCTTTCGTGCAAGATAACAAACGTCTTCAACTACGGCCAAGATAGTTCTCATAATCCTTGATGGTGTTGGCATCGGCGAGTTGCCTGACGCGTCGTCATACAATGATCAGGGCAGCAACACACTCGTGAATACGGCCAACGCTGTTGGCGGTTTGCGCGTTCCTCATCTTGCCGCGCTGGGTCTGGGGAACATAGCGACCATCAAGGGTGTCGCTCCGGTACAGTTGCCGCGTGCAAGCTTTGGCCGAATGGCCGAGGTCTCGAAAGGGAAGGACAGCACATCGGGACATTGGGAGATCGCCGGAGTAATCCTCGACCGGGAGTTCCCGACGTTTCCGCACGGGTTTCCTGGTTTGCTGTTGCAGAAGTTTCTGCATACGACAGGATCTCATGGGTTCCTGGGGAACAAAACAGCTTCCGGCACCGTGATCATCCAGGAACTCGGCGTTGAACACATGAAAACGGGTTATCCGATCGTGTACACATCGGCAGACTCAGTATTTCAGATCGCTGCACATGAAGAAGTGATCCCACTGCAGAAATTGTATGAGGTCTGTCAGCGCACGCGAGATGAAGTATGTGTTGGCGAGTTCGGAGTCGGGAGAGTGATTGCGCGTCCCTTCGTCGGTTCGAATGGCAGCTTCACTCGCACATCGAACCGGCGTGATTTCTCTCTGCAGCCACCATCCACCACGGTGCTGGATGTGCTGAGTGAGGCAGGAATTGAGACTGTGAGTGTGGGAAAGGTGGATGATCTCTTTGCAGGTCGTGGCTTGACCAAGAAGCTCCACACCAAGAGTAATGCGGAAGGCATTGAGTATATCATCCAGGAATCTGACCGTATGAAGTCCGGTCTGATTTTTGCCAATCTGGTGGACTTTGACATGCTCTACGGTCATCGGAATGACCCGGAGGGGCTTGCAGCCGCGCTCGAGGCATTCGACAAGGAGTTGCCGAGGATACTTGAAACAATTGGCACGAGCGATCTGTTAATACTTACGGCGGATCACGGGAACGATCCGGTAACTCCGAGCACGGATCATTCAAGAGAGTACGTGCCATTGCTCTGCTACTCGAAGTCAAAGAACGTTGGTGTGAACGTTGGGACACGCTCCACCTTTGCAGACCTCGGCAAGACCGTGGCAGAGTTCTTTGGCGTGAAGAATTCTCTGGCGGGAATGAGTTTCCTCCGACAGGTTTGCTGATGATCGACCAACATCGGAGAAGCGTGGAGTTTGATGGAGAGATTGATGAATCCGGCAAGATTGCTATTCCGGAAGGATTCGCTAAGGAGATCAAGGGAAGTTCTGGAACCATTCACGTCAGGCTGACCTCAAAGGTCATCAGCTCCGAGTTGAAAGAGCGCAACGTAAGCGAAGAAGAGATAGAGCGTATCTGCCTTGTGCAACTTGAGTCTCGGGACCAAGTCGTGAAGTTCCTGCTGTCGGAGGGTGTGCTGAGAAGAACTCCGATCCGGAAGAGAATGACGTCAGGCTGGAGAGAAGCCCGTTGACAGCTCCGAAGATCGTCATCCACACCGATGTGTTTCTTGACCACCTGTGTGGTGAAAAACACCCATCGGTGCTTCGCCAGGCAATGGGGAAGTTCTTCTGCTACGCGACGGTGTTCCAAGCGATCGAGTTGTTTTCGCTTGCCCGGTCTGAGAAAGAACGGAAAGCCATCGAAGGCTCGATGGCAGCGATGAAGATCATGGGCTTGAATCCCAAGCAGGCACAGAAGTACGGCGGCCTTCTTGCACGACGCAAGAGATTGGATGTGCTGAATATCCTGATCGCCGGACTCTGTATGGAAAGCAGGCTGCCGATACTGACGGACAGAAAGAAGGATTTCGCCGGCATCGCAGGACTGACATTAGTTCCGACCCGGTTGATCTCGAAGTTCGATTCCGGGAATGAGATTCTCAGTGCAGCACGACAATGAGTTCCCACTACTATTTTTGAAAACGAGGCAGCTATGATACTCGGAAAAGTTGTTGGCACAGTATGGGCAACGCGCAAGGACGAAGAGCTCGTGGGGATGAAGCTCCAGATTGTGAAGCACGTTGACCTTGACTACAAGGTCAAGGATACATTCGTCGTTGCCGTGGATACGGTGCAGGCCGGTGTGGGCGATATTGTGTTGATGTGCAGCGGGAGCTCTGCGCGACAAACCTCACTGACGAAAAACAAACCGGTGGATGCTGTGATCATGGCGGTAGTCGATAAGATCGATGTGGCCGACTAGACCATGTTCTTCGCACAAGTCATAGGCACGGTGTGGGCAACACGGAAGGATGAGAACCTGAAGAGCTTCAAGCTGCAGTTCATTCAGCCTCTGAACAGCAAGCGAGAGAAAGCAGGCGATCCTATTGTGGCTGTGGATACGGTTGGGGCGGGCGTCGGCGAGACAGTCATGTACATCACGGCCCGTGAAGCCACGATCCCGTTGCCGGTTGAGATGGCGCCCGTCGATGCGAGCATTGTTGGGATTGTGGACAGGATTGATACTGAGATTGAACTATAACCGATACGTGAACCAGCAAGGTGATTGAATGGTGAAAATAACCAAGCAGTATACAAATCGAGAGAGCCAGTCGCTCGACAAGTATCTGCAGGAAATTGGTAAGGTTGATTTGCTCAAGTCGGAGGAGGAGATCGAGCTTGCGCAGCGGATCAAGAAGGGCGATCAGCGCGCACTCGAGAAGCTCACCAAGGCGAACCTCAGGTTCGTTGTCAGCGTGGCGAAGCAGTATCAGAACCAGGGATTGTCTCTGGGAGATTTGATCAACGAGGGAAACCTTGGTCTCATCAAGGCGGCGAAGCGTTTTGATGAGACGCGTGGATTCAAGTTCATCTCGTATGCGGTGTGGTGGATTCGCCAGTCGATCCTGCAGGCCCTCGCAGAGCAATCACGTATCGTGCGCCTGCCGTTGAACCGCGTTGGAGCGTTGAACAAGATCGGGAAAGCATTCAGCACGCTTGAGCAGGAATTTGAGCGTGAGCCAAGCGCCAGTGAGTTGGCCGAAGAGCTCGACATGTCGCTCTTCGAGGTGTCGGACACGCTGAAGATCTCCGGTCGTCACCTCTCGATGGATGCGCCCTTTGCCCAGGGCGAGGACAATCGCCTGCTGGACGTCATCCAGGATGAGCGCCAACCGGCGCCCGACTCTGAGTTGATGAAGGAGTCACTCAGCCGCGAGGTGGAGCGGGCTCTCTCCACACTAAGCGACCGGGAGGCGGAGGTCATTCGGCTGTATTTCGGACTGAACCGCGAGCATTCGCTCACGCTTGAGGAGATTGGCGAGAAGTTCAAGCTCACCCGTGAGCGTGTGCGGCAGATAAAGGAGAAAGCCATCCGCAGGCTACGTCATGCTTCGCGTAGCAAGCAGTTGCGGGCGTATCTGGGATGAGATGCAGAAGGCGACCTTCAGCCGCGGAACAACACAGTTGAAGGTCGCCTTCACGCATTGGTAGATGAGAAGAGCCTCCTTGACGGAGGCTCTTCAATTGTCAGACGTTGTGATGCTGTCGGATTGATTACTTCAGCAGCACTAGGAGTCTGTCCGAGTAACAGATTTTTCCAAAATTCTTAGGGACATATCCCCA
>CAYHRX010000106.1:0-8893 GCA_964359075.1 uncultured Chitinophagales bacterium | reverse complement strand
TTCTTCGTGCGCCGGCGCATCAGCAAAATACCCGATCACATGGAAGCCGAACGAAGGATGTCCGTTGAGCCGTGTGTACACTTCGTTTGCTAGTGCGTCGTTCCCGATAATGACAGCGTACTGGAGGTTGAGGCCCTTCCGGTACAGTCTGCGCTCGAACCATTGTACGAGGGCCCGTCCGGCAAAGATCGTCACAATGGACGTCATCCAGAGCAACCCGAACACGACGCGTGAGTAGGAGAACTCCCGGTAGAAAAACGCCGCGCTCATCACCACGAGCATGCCCAGGCTTACGACCTTGACGACGTTGATGAGCTCATCGGAGAGCGAGACACTGCGGCGGGCGCCGTACATCTTGCGGGCATCGAACAGCAGCAGCCAGACGAGGAGGATGAAGAGCGATCCGCCAAGATAGCCTGAGAACGGCGGCGCATCAATGCGTGTGAAGCCGTACGACTCAAATAGCGAGCTGCGGAAGCGCAGCCAGTAGGAAAAGAAGAAGGAGAACTCGATGGCAATCGAGTCGAACGCAACCGTGATGAACGGAATGAGGAAATCGCCGCGCCGTGTTGTACTGATCGCCATTTGTTCTGCTCACCAGATCAGTGTCAACCGTACATCTCCCGTTCTACCAGTCCGCAGATGATGTGACCGATGGTGATGTGACCTTCCTGGATGCGCTGCGTGTCGTTCGAGGGGACGATGATCGCAAGGTCGACGAGGTCTTTGGACGTGCCACCGTCCTTGCCGAGGAAGGCGATTGTGGCCATGCCTTTGGACTTTGCCATCTTGAACGCGAGGTTGACGCTCTCCGACTTGCCGCTGGTGCTGATGCCGATGAGGACGTCGCCGGGGTTGCCGAGTGCTTCCACCGCACGTGCGAAGACGTTATCGTACCCGAGGTCGTTGGCGCCGGCAGTCAGCATCGAGGTATCGGTGGTCAGCGACATTGCCGCGATGCCCGGGCGCTTGATGTTCGGGTTCATGCGGATGACGAACTCCGTGGCAAGGTGCTGCGAGTCCGCTGCGCTGCCGCCGTTGCCGCAGAAGAGAAGCTTCTTCTTGTTGTTCAGCGAGTTGATGATGACGTCCACCGCCTTAATGATCTTGTCCGGGCACTGCTCAAGGATCTTCTTCTTCGTCTCGGCGCTGGCTGTAAGCTCATCTTGGATGAATGCCTGTCGGGCAAGGATGGTGATGGGTAAGTGAGCCATGGGATAATTTAGAATTATGAATGGAAAATGATCAACGAATGAAGGACGACTGAATTACGTATCACTTCGACACCTCAAACGAAAAGCTGCTGATCTTGGCTTCCAACTTCTCCCGTTATCGGGACTCCCGCCCCTCACTGAGGGAGTTTCTTAGGCGGCGGCCCTTGTTCACGGTACTATGAAACTGTCGACGGTTGCAGTTATACTCAGCCCCGACAATAACGGCCGTGGTACTGAAGAAGTATTCACGCCGTAATACGGCGTCGCTCCGTATGCCGCAACGTAAACTTTTGTCCCGTGAGCCATTCCCAGGTAGTTGGCGTCAAATGCATCTGGTGTAATAAAAATAGTTCCGGGTGCTCGCACAGTGGTCTTATCGTAATAAAGACGATAGCGTTCTGGATCAGAAGAAACTGTTCGAGAATCATTCATGAAGAGTATGACATTGCGGAATCTCCCGGGGGATGCTGGCGAGGAAACCCGTCCAGCTATTCGAACACTTGTTGAATCGAAAAAGAGTTGAAGCTCAGTGACATTCCAAGGGGGATTCCTTCCTATTCGGACCTCACCAATGTTGTTTTGTCCCGAGTGCAAACCCCAGGTCAGCCATCTCGTTGCAAAGCCTTGCTTGCTGAATACCAAAACGGGATCATGCGTTGTTGTAGTGAAAGACCAAAGGCCAGCGGAATTTGTGGTTACCGCCATTGACGTGCCTTGGATGATAACCTGATAGCCACTGCTGTCAGCAATCGGATTCTCATATTCGTCAAATGGTGACACATAGCCAGAGATTGAAACAGAAGAATCAATCGGAGCGGTTGTGCTGTCTTCTTTCTTGCAGGAGAAAGATCCGATGAGAAGAAGAACCGACAAGAGAACTTCTATTTGTTTGCGCATATGGTCTTGACTGTACGCCACAATCAAACTTGGTTGATGCCGCCGCCTAACGGACCGCGGCTAAGCTGCCTACCGCAATGTGAAAGTTCTGTGATGCCGCTGTGTGGCGGCTACGACAAGCGAGTTGCACGACACTAACCAACTCGCAGTGAGCAACGCGCACGGTAACCAACCTACCATGAATACGTGGGCGTTGCGAAACGCTTCTATCAAATGTGTGTGGTGCAACTTGCTTTTCTCCGTGCGTGGGCAATTAGATTTCGCCAACGCTCCTTCGGTCAGCTTAAGCCGCTTGTTATGCCGCCTCACCCTATGGATCGTCAGCTTGTGTCGTATGCTATCGACAACTTTCTTGGGTTGCCGCAATGAATGCTCACGAACTCTGAGAACAGACCAGCCGAGTCGGCGGAGTTTGGCTGAGACACGTCTATCCCGTGCGATGTTTCTTTGCCTCTTGCGTTGCCAGTAGGAAACGGAAGTGCGAGGCTCCCGATAGCACCGAGGACAACCGTGCCAGAAGCAACCATCAACAAAGACTGCCAAACGAGAACGGGGGAAAACGAAATCAGGTACGCCGGGAAGACGCTTCTCTTGGCCAGACCAGCCTCGAATGTGTGCGTTCCTCAAGATCGAACGCAGTCGCTTTTCTGTAGATCGATTTCCATGCGACTTGACTGCGGCCATAGTCCGCGAGCGCGTCTTTGGGTCGAGATTGTCCATCACGCTGGCATAGAGACCCTTGCGGGTTGTGCAATTTGGGTGGTGGTTGCAGACAACGTCTTGGTAAGCGGGGTAAGTACGTTGTTTGCAATCCATGCGATAGCAGGAACGCAGACAGCGTCACCAAATCCTGTCAATGCATGCCTCTCTTCTATATCAAACGTATAGTCGTCAGGTACACCTTGGAGGCGTGCGTACTCTCTTGATGTCATGTTTCGCATTCGAACCTTGCCATTCCCAGCAACAACCAAGAACTGTCTACTGCTACCACCCACCGCAGTTCGAAGACAACCGGCAATGTCGTCTGTACGCATCTCAGCGCGTTGCTTACCGGATCGTCGGCGTCGGTAAAAGGTCTTGTATGATGTACGGCTGCGATCCTGCAATTCCAAGACTGTTTTGAGGTGGGAGTTTGCCATCATGCCAAGGTGTCGTTCAACTTCTTTCTCACTCCACCATCGCTTGTCTCTTGGATGCAGTTTCTCGATCACGTTCTTGGCAAGCCCATCCCGTAGTAGTGGTGGTGGCTCAGGAATAGTGAGCGACATCCAGTTAAGGTCAGAGTTGGCAACGATGCATGCCTTGAGCCTGTCGGAACTCAGAGCATCTGAGCGATGCAAGATAGTGTTGAGGTTGAATTGTTCCATCGGTTTTCTTGAACCCACCAGGAACACGCGGCGACGACTCTGCGGTGTGAATCGTAGAGCGTCCAACAAGAATACGTCACATGAATAGCCGAGGTCGTTCAAGGCTTGAATTGTCGCCCTGAAATCAGCGCCGCCATTTGAAGAAAGCCAGCCGGGGACATTCTCAACGAGAATCAATGGTGGTGCGGATTCTCCTTGGGATGCGAGAATCTTTGTAAAGCCCCCAAAGGCGCTTGAGTGCTTTCCATTGAAGCCCTTCATGTTCCCTGCCAGCGACAAGTCAATACAAGGGAAGGAACACGTTGCCAACGTGCTTTTCGGGATATTCGATGCGTCTAGCGCGAAGATATCATCGGTTACGTAATGGTGCGACTCCGGGAAAAAGGAAAGGTACATCTTGGCCTTCTGTGGCGACCAGTCATTTGCAAAGACAACACTCCATCCGGCTTGCTCCAATCCCATTCTCACTAGGCCGATTCCGGCAAAGTACTCGGCGACGGTTAGGCTGATGTTTCCATCGTCGAGGGTGGAATTGTTGCCATTGCTCGGAATGTTCATGGCGTCCATGGGATGGGTTGTCTACTAGATGTTTCTTGGAATCTCAATTAGCAGAGACTTGTCAGTTTCAGCAGCATCGACCCTTTTGTTGTATGTTTCAAGAATGAGTCTGAAACCTTTGGTTAGCTCGTCTCTTGAGAATGTACTCAATTCTTCGATATTCTGCGAGACAAATGATTCAAGTGACTGGGTTGTGATTTGTCCGGGAAGTGCATTCTCAGAGTTCTGTCGGGTACCTTGGAGTACCCGATCAGGAACGATCAAATAGGGGCGATAACCGTTCCTGAGGTTGTCTTTGCAACGTTCAAAGTGATTCGGCGTGGGCGACACCGTGACATGAAACGCCGTATCACTAACAAGGAAGTCGCCGGGGCTTCCTGATTGTGCGTCCGAAGTGCTGAAGGAGTCATTGCGGATCTCGAGCTTCGGAAATCTCACCTGCAACTTTGCTCCAACAAGGTACTGTGCGACCTGGCCTTCCTTTCCGACTTCACGGGCAACTTCGAGCAGGTCGTGGACGGCTTGCCAAGCAGTGTTCTCAGGTTTGTAGATGAACCTCACACGCGCTTGATTGAAGTACTCGCCCACCTTGGATACAAGCCACTTCTCAACTGAAGTCAGAACTTCGTTTCTGGATGTCTTCGGCAAGGTATCGAGCTTTGCCTTCTTGAGTTGTTCGAGGAGCGTTTGGATTTCTCCTGCCAAGCCGCGATTCGTGCGCCCACCTTCAGAGGAAAAAAGTCGGTTCTCGCCAAACTCCGCCAGCAGTCGCTTGGTCATCGCACCACCAGCGCCTTTGATCTGTGACTGCCCTTTTGCTCTGTGATGATCGAGTTTAAGAACATACTCGCTCTTCAAACGATCGATTACCACCAACGCACCAGTAACAGTACCCTTGGGCGGGAGTCCACCATGTTGTTTAACACGCGGTAATTCTGCCCACCATTCTTCGATTAGTTTGATTGTTCGTTGTACGGTATTCATGTCTGTACTCACTGTGGTGAGGCGGCGTAACTGGTGATTATGCTGCAGCCTCTCTAGCCTAAGTTTCCTGCTCCTACCTCCCCAGCATTCCCTGCACAATCTCTGCCGTGTGGCGCAGGGCTTCGTCGAGCTTGGTCACGTCCTTGCCGCCGGCTGTTGCGAGGTGTGGCTTGCCTCCTCCTCCACCGCCCACCTGCTTTGCCATCTCGCCTACAATCTTCCCGGCCTGCAGGTTCTTCTGCTTGATGAGGTCGTCTGTCACGACACAGACAAACGAGACCTTCTCGTCAATGACGCTGGCAAGAACTCCCACGCCGCTGCCAAGCTTTGCCCGCAGCGCATCGCCAAGGCTTTTCAGCTCGTCAAGCGTCGCAGCTTCAACCTTTGATGAAACGACTTTGAAGCCGTTCACTGGAGTTGCCTTGGCTACCAATGTGTCAATTCCTGATGAAGCTTCCTTGACCTTGTACTTGCTCAGCTCCTTCTTCAGGTCAAGGGTTTGCCTCGAGACTTGGTCAACGGCCTGCTCACGTTCAGCAAGTCCCTGCTCCACAAGCCTGAGCGACCCGGACTGGCTTGGGGTGAGCGTGATTGGACCGAGTGAGGGTCGCGGAGTGGATGCTGTCTTCCCGGCATGCTTGTTCAGCTCCCGCTCAAGCATCTCTTTCTCCTCAATGAGCCGGGCGAGCTGTTCGTCAACGTGCCTCGCTTTCTTCAGCTGCTCATCAATGTAGCTCTGGACGCCTTTGCCGGTCACAGCCTCGATGCGCCGCACGCCGCTGGCAATGCTCGACTCAGAGACAATCTTGAAGAGCCCGATGTCCCGTGTGCTCTTCACATGCGTGCCGCCGCAGAACTCCACGCTGTACTTCTCATCGATGAATACCACCCTGACCGTGTCGCCGTACTTGTCGCCGAAGAACATCTTCACGTTCGGTATCTTCCGTGCTTTCTCGATTGGCATGTCGACTTCAGTGAAGACCCCGATGTCTTCAGCAATCTTTGCATTCACAATCTCTTCGATTGTCCAGATTTCGACCGGAGTAATCTTGCCGAAGTGAGGGAAGTCGAAACGCAAGCGGTCAGGCGCAACAAGCGAACCTTGCTGCTGGACGTGAGTCCCGAGAACTCTCCGCAGTGCCTCGTGGACAATGTGCGTGGCGGAGTGGTTGCGCTGAATATTGATTCGGCGAGCCTTGTCAACCTCCGCACGCGCGTGTGCGCCTTCAACCCCTTCCACAAACCGTTCAAGAATAAGTACGTTCACCCCCTTACCCTTTTGCGTGTCTGCAACTCGTAGAGTCTTTCCACCAACTTTCAGCAGTCCGGTATCGCCGATCTGTCCACCTGACTCGGCGTAGAAAGGGGAAGTCTCCAACACCAGGAGATTGTCTTTGGCTTTGAGAACCATTGTGTCGGTCTCAAGGGCTTGGTACCCGATGAACGTAGACAGCCCATCGTCAACTGCAAATTCACGCACAATCGCTCTGGCCTTTGAGACAATATCTTCAGTCTGCAAGCTCTCGTTGACGTTCACATCGTCAGACACAACAACGTTCACGGTTCTGGAACGGGCTCGTTGTTCTTCCATCAACTCGGTATAACGAACCACATCAACCTTCAGTCCCCGTTCATTTGCCATGAGCTCGGTTAGGTCAAGCGGGAAACCATATGTGTCAGACAACTTAAACGCATCCTCTCCAGGGAATACAGTCGAATGTCCGATGCGTTCAATTGCCGTCTCAAATATCTCCAGTCCGCGGTCGAGCGTTACGTTGAAACCTTCCTCCTCAGCCCTTATCACTTTCTCAACGTGTGCCTGCTTCTCGATGATCTCAGGGAACGCTTTGCCCATCGACTCAACTACTGAAGAAGTGATCTGGTAAATGAACGGCTTGCGCAAGCCAAGGTTCCGTCCGAAGCGGGCGGCACGGCGGAGAATACGACGCAGCACGTAGCCTCGCCCCTCATTGCCGGGTATCGCACCATCGGCAATGGAGAATGTCAGCATGCGGATGTGGTCTGCGATGACGCGCATGGCAATGTCGCTGGGGGAGTCCAGCGTGCTCGTGTACGGCTTGCCGACAGTCTCTGCAATCCGGCTGATGATCGGCATGAACACATCGGTATCGTAGTTGGACTTCTTCCCCTGCAGCACGGCGCACATGCGCTCGAAGCCCATGCCGGTATCGACATGCTTCGCTGGCAGGCTCTCAAGCTCGCCCGTTTCGTTCCTGTTGTTCTGGATGAAGACAAGGTTCCAGATCTCCATCACCCGGGCGTCGCCGGCGTTGACGAGGTGTCCACCCGAAAGATCGGGCGTCAGGTCAATGTGAATCTCAGAGCAAGGTCCGCACGGACCGGTTTCGCCCATCTCCCAAAAATTATCCTTCTTGCCAAACTTTAACACGTGGCCAGGATCGATGTCTGTGACGTTCTTCCAAAGCTGCTCGGCTTCATCGTCTGTCTCAAATACCGTAGCATACAGACGCTTCTTGTCCAAACCCCATTCCTTTGTCAGCAACACCCACGCCCATTCAATTGCTTCCTTCTTGTAATAGTCGCCGAAGGACCAGTTGCCTAACATCTCGAAGAACGTATGGTGATAGGTGTCGCGCCCAACCTCTTCAAGATCGTTGTGCTTGCCACTGACGCGGATGCACTTCTGGGTATCGGCGGCACGGACGTACTCCCGTTTCCCGGTTCCAAGAAAAACGTCCTTGAACTGGTTCATTCCGGCATTAGTAAACAGGAGAGTGGGGTCGCCGTGAGGAATGACAGGCGCGCTGGGAACAATGCGGTGACCGCGCTTCTCAAAGAAATCCAAGAAACTTTGTCTGATTTCGTCCGATGTCATCAAATCCTGTAAACGTCTTTCCTATGAAGGATTCTATAAACCTCTATGCGTTTTCGCTCATCGCTGATTGTGTAAAGAATCCGATAATCTCCAATCCGTATTCGCCAGCGATCCGTACTCCCGGCTAGCTTCATGCAGCCGTGAGGTCGAGGAGTTGTCCCAAGAGTCAGGATAGTTTTGTCAATTCTTCTGGCGTCTCGCGTCGGAATTCTGCTGAGTTCTCGAAGCGCAACGTCAACGATGATGACTGCATACATCAGCGCTTGCTGGGAAAGAGTTTCTTTCGCGCTTCACGATACGGCACCCTTGGTCTCATCGCCACCTCGTCCATTTTTGAATTATCATATGCATCATCTAAGAGCGCTTTCATCTCCTCATAGGTCTTATAAGGGAGCATGACTTTTTTCTTTCGCCCCTGAGCGTCATAATAGATTTCTGCTTCCCTCACGATGAGGGAAACCAAATCCACTTCGCGCGAGTACTTGATAGATGTCCTTTTGTTTCGCTTCATAATGGTTGCCTCTCTCCAATGCTTTTATGACTCCTCACATCTCAATCTGCGTCATCAACTTGATCTCTTCGAGAATGCCGCTTACTTCCATGCACTTGATCATCTCGCCTGAATACACAACGGCTTTGCCGCTGTTGTGTATTTCCCATGCAAGTGCTTCCGCCTTGTGCTCAGTGCAGCGAATCGCTTTCATCAACTGCACAATCACTTCATCGAACGTGTGCACTTCGTCGTTGAAGAGAATGACCTTTGCAGGCTCCTGTGTGATGACTTCTTCTTCGAGGTCCTGCTGTTCGAGCGGATTCGTCGCCATCGTGCTGAAGAGTGTTGCTGATTTTGTGTTGAATTTACCAAAAAAGCTCGTGTGTTGCAACCACGTTGCTTGCACTCAACTTGAAGTCTCCGTATATTTGTGTGAAATTTTTCCTGATTCAATCCTCCACCTCTGAAGGTTTGACCAGCTGAATTCAACGAGGAAGTGCAACACATGAGCGAAACACTTCTA
>CAYHRX010000105.1:0-8913 GCA_964359075.1 uncultured Chitinophagales bacterium | reverse complement strand
TGGACTCTAACGGATCCACGGGAACCTCCACGGTCACCACCTGACCACCGATCACGATCTGCTGATAGGCGAGGTTGGGGATGGACTTCGACGTCACTGCATACCAGTACACGTTGCCGCGGACGAGATTGGAGTCCACGAACGTGTCAGGTTGGAGACCGTCAAAATGATATTCGCCATTCGGTCCCGGTCCCCGCCCGATGTTATACTCGAATGAATCCGTGGGAACGTCGATTTGCCTGATTAGGGTGTAGCTGTTATCCGGCGGCGGGTCCCACTTGTTGGTGAAAAAATTGAACGTCCCGGGATGCTCGCTTCGCCAGATCTTGTACGCGGAAAAGTTCCTGCCGCCCCGCAATGGGTCGACGCCGGGTTCAAACGGCGGGTCAATGCGATCCGGGTAGCGACGAGACACCTGATTTGTGCTGTCCCAGTTTAGTTCGGGATTCTTTCTCCCGTTTGGCCCGACGGAATCGGCTGGGGTCCATCGCCAGTTGAGCGTGACCTTCCGGAATCCTACCTCAATGCGCAGCGGCGGTGATGGAGGGGTCTTTGGAAGCTGGATGCCTTGGTTGAGATAGATATCAAGTGCACGCGAGGCGTTCCGTTGCAATGCACGGAGGTGGTTGCCAGCTGGATCATATCCTGAGAGAATCGCCACTGCGATCTTCAGCGTGTCGCCCCGTGGATAGCGCACCGTGTCTCTGTCCGCACCGCTCGGCTTGATGAAGAATGGACCGAACGAGAACACAAACCTGGTATCCGATAGACTCGGAAACTCATCTCGTCGTATGTTCCCCGAGCTCATGAGCGCATACTTCCCCCTGTCATCAGGTGGTGTTTGCGGCCCGGGAAACCAATTGAATGAATACCGCAACGAGTCGAGAGACTTGGAGGTGCTCAAGAGCGCGACGCCGGAGGGTGTCGATCCACGATCCACAGGATTGTGCACATATCCAGTACGTGAATTGGGATAGTACCCTGTGAAATTCCTAGTCCAATAGAGTGGCGCGCTAATCGGTCCGACATCAGCCTCGTAAAAGAATCCAACGTACGCACTGTCAATGATCTTCCTGCCGAAGTTAACGATGGTGTACTCAACAATCATGATTGCGTCAGCATAGGGGTTTGACCACGCATAGCAGGCCTCAATGATCCGCAGGTTCATAGGAACATGCCCCGCAACACGCCGACTATGGACATCACTGTACTTCATAAAGAAATTCTCATAGGGAAGATCGTCCGTGATTGGACGAAACGGGTACCCCACTCCGAAATGCTCATCCCATGCAGCAGGCTTTGGCGGGTTCTTGCCGCCGCTGATTCTGAAAATCGTGTCAGCAGGTGAATCCCCTGGGTTAAACTCAAAGTGCGGGCCGGACCATCCTTCGTAGACTAACGAAACACCGCGATGGTAGACCGGAGGACCAGACCTGGCCGTGTCCAGGATTCCTCCAATCCATACGCCGGTTCCGAACAGATGTTCATAAGGTTCACCAGCAGGATACTCCATGCCAATCAAGCCACTGCTTTGGGGTGGGTCCCCGCCGGGAAAAGCCTGTCGGCCAAAGACTCCGCGGTTGTCCACCTGCACCTTCATGGAGAAGCCAATCCTTGCACTTTGGATGTTTGGCTGGCTGAAAACCCAATCGCTCCACGAAAACAGGAGAGCGACCATAGCTATGTATCTCATCATTGCTGACTCGTCTTGGTTAGTGACTCAGTTCCAGTTCACCTTCATGCCGAGAAGAATCTGTCTCGGTGGCTTGAACACAAACGGGGGAACCCTCGCATCAAACGAACTGCCGCCTTTCTCTGCACTCCAGCTGTACATGTACTTCGGATCAACAGGAGTGTAGTCTCCAAAGGTTGTCACGCGGCCAGTGAGCGAGTTGAATCCGCCCGCCGACATATCGACGTTCTTCCGGTTCAGAAGGTTCTTCACATCCAGAGTGAAGACCACATTGAGATTTTCAAAGAAGACAAACCCCTTGGAGAGGGCAATATCAATCTGCGTCGAGACCGGTCCGGTGCCCGTGTTCCTCAGGTAAACATCAGCCAAAGTTCTTCCGGGATTGTATGGCGTGTACGGGAACCCACTATCATAGCTCCATGAGACCGATGCATTCCAGTTGTTGATGTTGAGTCCTAAAACATCGAACTCTTCCTTTGCTCCAACACTGTAGCCAAAGTACAAACTCAACCTGTGCTGGACATCGTAGTCCATACGCGTCTCACGCGGCAAGCCTTGCAACGCCGGGGTTACCAGAACCGCGAAGGGGTTCGATGAACGACCTTTCGCCAGTGAGTAGGTGTAATTGATCCCACCAAAATAGTGGTCACGCAGCGCTTTGTTGATGATGATCTCGAACCCACGGCTGCTTGCGTAGTCAAGGTTGATGTTCTTGTTTACGGTTCTGCCGCTGATGGGCAATGTCCTGGAGGTGACGTAGTCGAACACGTCCTTGTAGAAACCGCGGATACCGAGAGAGAGATCGTCGAAGATCAGTTGATCGAACCCTGCTTCATACTGAATTGTCTTCTGCGGCTTTAACGACGGGTTGCCCACGTAGTTTCCACTCACTGTGGTCATGATTGGATCATGGAAGTAAGCATCCAGGTCCGGGAACTGCAGGAAGTGTCCGTAGTTGAAATAGAAGACAGTCCTCGTGGAGATTGGATAGCCGATGGCAAGACGGGGGCTAAGGGACCCGCTCGTAAATTGCTTCCAGAATGACCGCGCTGAGAAAGATGTATGGGTTGAGTTATAGTCTACCCAGTCAGCATACTCATACGCAGTGAGTGTATCTCGATCGTTAATCACATTCTCGTACCGCTTCACCCACGAGGGATCAGACACCTGCTTGCCAAGATACCGCCAGTCATAGCGCAACCCAACCTTGATCGTCAGACTGCTTAACTCGATGTTATCCTGGATATAGAGTGCGCCGTAGCTTGGTGTGTTGTTGGAAACCCATCTCGCCAGACCGTACCCGGGGTAATCTCCACGCGGGATGGAATCGATTTCACGCTCAGGAGCAAGCGGGAACGAGATACTGGTGGATTGCAGGTGCTGGTAGTAGAAGTCGAAGCCTGCCTTCAGGAAGTGGTATTCATGAATTTTGGAACTGAAGTCGAACTTCGTGCTCCATGTGACGGTGTTGGAACGCGACCACCCTTGCGAGCTCCCGAGGTCATTGAACCCATCGGCATTAGGGTCGCGAGTACCGCTCGTTACGCTCGAGTACTTTGAGGGGGGAAGACCGGCAACGTTCGATTCACGCGAGTATTCCAGCCTGCTGACGTAGCCCTTGAGCAGCGAGTTCGTGCCGAAAATGTGCTGCCACTGGAAAACGTTCTGCGTCGACAACGAAATGCTTGATGACACTGAATCGTAACGGTCACGCCAGCCATACGCGCCAAAGAGCGGATGCGACGAGCCTGCATTTGCCCGGTAGGTATAGTGGAACTGGTCGGACTCACCAACGTAGTATGAGAGCTTTGTGTTGAATGAAAAATCGTTGCTCTGTCTGTCGGAATATGTGAAGCCCAACCCCTTCAGCATCCCAAAGAAGCCGGCAAACTTCACTTTGCGCTTGAGGGGGTTGTAAAACTGAGTCGTGGTATACGAGTACGCACCATCCAGTTGGTTGAAGTTCGAGCTCATGGCAAAGAAGAGCTTCCCGGGCACTTGCACACCCAACAATGGAAGTAACTGCTGTGTGATGGGTTCGGGGCCCGAGACGGTGCCTGCGTAGTACCGCTCTTCAAAGCTATTACTTGTGATTGCGTCGGTCCGGTATTGCAGCGAGCCGTTGTAGGATTCGCTCCCCGACTTGGTCGTGATATTGACGACACCGGACTGGGCATTGCCGAATTCAGCATCGAGCCCGCTGCTGGACACGCTCACCGATTGGATGGCGTTGGCAGGAACAGAGAGGGCGCCACCCGTTCCGCTGCCGGAGTAGAGTTGCTGCAGCTGCTCGTTCGCGTTGCTCGTTCCAGCGGCGCCGCTCACGCCACTGTTGTTGTTCACGACAACACCGTCAATGATAATCTGAGTTTCATTGGCGCGTCCACCGCGCAGGAACAACTGGTTGCCGAACTTCACCACGCCTGCCTGCAACGCGAGGACATCTTCAACACCTTTCACGTTCGGGAGCTGGTCGATTTTTTCCCTGCTGTACGTCTGCTCCCCCGCCGTCTTCTTCACGTCCACGATCGGCCGCACACCTTCCACCGTGATCCCTTCCTTTTCGATCAGAGTGCTCGCGAGCTTGAAATCCTGCACAGCGGTTTCATCGGCATCGATGGAGACGTTTTTGACTTCAAGCGTCTTGTAGCCAAGCAGAGAGACACGCAGCGTGTACTTCCCCCCCGGGACACTGCTGACGAAGTACTCACCCTTCTCATTTGTAACACCACCACGGCCGCTTCCCACGATCAGGATATTTGCAACGGGGAGAGGATCGCCATTCTCAATATCGGTGACCTTCCCCTTAATGTTACCGGTAGTCCCCGCCCACGCTGGTGTTACCAAACCGACGGTGACGAGAGCCAAGACAAGAGCACGCAGTGCAACTCTTATACTACTATGTCTCATTGATGAGCCTCCTCAAGGGAAGAGATTATTCACTGATATCAATTAGTGCCTGACGGAGCGTTTGGACCATCACGCTTCTTTCCGCGTAGTACAGCGGGAATCCGAGATAGACCACGTGGTACGTCCGCGGAATCGAAGACAGGTACCGTATGCCCAGCGGAGCACCTTCGAAGAGAAGATTGTTACTCTTTGAGTCAAACGCCGAGATGCTCCGCGCAAACGTCCGCGGGAAGTTGAGCGCAATGTTCCGTATTGAGTAGTTTGAGTCCGGGTTCAGCTTCAACGTATCAAGCCGGACATCAGGGTAGCCCAACCGTCCTGTCGCCCCACCCCAGTCGAGCTGTGTGTTCTGTATAAATGGAGTCTGTGGCGAAACTTCAATCCTGTGCAGGATCTCTGATGCAAAAGGCTCGAAGGGGTTGATAGTAGAACGGATGTCAGGTGAGCCGCTGTAGATCAGCTTCCCGCCTATGTAGAGATATTGCCTCAGCGAATCCTGCTTCCCAGTGAGGATTACCTGGTTTGAGCCTGGACCGATCGGGGATATCTTCTGTTCTGAAAGAAGCAGCACGCACGTATACTTGCCGAGTGAATCGCGAAGTGGAAACCTGCCGCCGTTTGCCGACGTCGTCCAAACATCAAAGGCGCCAGTCCTCCCCAGCGAGTCCAACACGGCTCGGTACTCGGCTTCAACCTGTGCGACCGTAGGCCTGCCTCGACTCCCGTTGCCGTTGATGTCATTGTTGAGGATGAGCATCCGGGGAACGTTGAGGGGATCATCAATCTTCGGGATTATCGCTGTGAAATCGCGGGCAACCACTGGGCTAATTACGCCCCATCTGTTCCGAGCACGGATAAAGAATCTGTGTTGACCGCTCCGCACTGGCTTGAAATCTCGCGCGGTAATATAGGCGACGTTCGACTCCGTCCAGTCAGACCAGATGGTGCTGTCATCGACAGCGTGCGAGAAGTCGATACCGAACGAGTTGTTCGGATCCATCGACCTATATACAAACCTTAAGCCGGGCCAACGCTCCGTAGGGTAGCGGATTGCATATGAGTTCGGTATGGGACCCTCGTCTATGACTGCAACAGAGCCAGGCGACACAAGCGTCCAGAAGTGCACGCTCGCCGGCGTCGGGTCTTCTGCTTGTGTGTTGTCCACGGACTTGACGTCAAACCGGTGGATGTTGCTATCAGCCGGAGAATCAAAAATGAATGTGCCGCTTGTTGTGGTCTGCAAAACCAGTCGAGAAGCACCAGCAATTGAATCTCCGCGAATCGGACCAGTCCTGTACGGCACCGCAAACGTGCGGAGCGTTGCCAGGGAATCCCCGACGAGAGGCAACACTGGATCCTCAGCACTCAGCGTTGCCAGGTAGTTGTAGATATTGAAGAGTGAACTTCCTATTGATTTCACGAGGATGACGTTTTCCCATCGAGGCTTGTTGGGAATGTTCAGGAGCGTCGCAAACGCACCACCGGGAGGAAACGGCCTGCCTGGCAATCCGTCGACCCATCGGTAGCGATATGCAATGACATAGCCATCTGGATCATCGCCCAGCCATGAGAGACTGATCTCAGGGAACGTATTGGGGCGGTAAATTGCATGGATGGTGTCGTCATTGGCCGGAACGTTGGCAATGCGGGTGTCGGGCACTGTGTTGGCGTTTGGCTCTCCCTCAGGGTACTTGCAGGTCCATGTGGTCGCAGCCATGCATGCCACAATCATAAGCAACAGTTGTGAACCAAATGAGGTTGTTTTCTCTCTCATGTTATTCATCCAGTCTAGAAGTTCTGCACAGAGGAAACATAATACCGGGGATGCAACTCGAACCACTCAGTCCGCTGCACCAGCGATGAATCAAGATCAAGCGTAAGCGTTACGCGGGTGAACTGGTTCTCCCGAACTCCAATAGAAAGTGGTTCCAGATTATTATAGGCCGGAGCGGGAGGTATGGTTGCTTGAATCGGGATCTGGGCCGGGAAGAACCCCGACCCGAGAAAAACTACTCCTACCCACTCCAAAGTGAATTCGAGTCCCGTAAACGTGCCCGGCGGTGCATAGGCCTGCCCGAGTATGATCGCCGAGTCTCTCGCCAACGTACTCAGTCCATTGTACAAATCTCCATCCGGATTGCGACGTATCGCGTGAAGGTCGGACAGGAGCACCAGCTTCACATTGCCCGGCTGAGTGACGTGCATGGTTCGCAGCAACAGCGGAACGTAATTGGTATCGCCCCCGGCAAACGGCATCAAGTCGGTCCGCGAGTTCTTCACCCGCAAGCGGACCTCGACAATGCCGGGTGTTGGCGAAACATACTCAAGCTGATCGCATGAGATGAACATCATAGAGAGGATTACGCCAACGAGAGAACGCAACAGAACAGTCCTGAAAGGCATAGACATATGGACTCTCAACTGTTATTATGAAATGGATAGATCAATGCAAAGCGCAACGGGATTGACCATCGGCAAGGAGAGCAGACGCTGCCAACGAAATGTGTCTGCATTGTGTTACAACAGCGAAACAATTGACCAGTACTTTGCTTTGCTGAGAGGGCCAGGGCAGGCGAACGACCAATTCGCACAACCCAAAGCCACACTCTTGCTGATGAGACGGTGTGAGTACTACGCTTTCTACTCGTCGTCAATGTAGCAAATGTGCCCGCTTTTGTCAAGTGTAGGAAAGTAGATCGGCAACTTTCTTTAACACATGTCCCAATGTGAGGTCGATTGGCAAACTATCCCGTTGACCGAAACAACACTCTTCAAAAACAATTGCGCGAAGCCAAAACACACTCAGGAAGAAATCCACGTATGAACACACCAGAGTGTTTATGGGAGTGGGTATGGTATGGGGAATGCAGGTGGGTACATCGTCGGGGCGGGGGGATTCCCGCCAGAGGCGGATGCGCCTTAGCACAGAACCCCCGACCTTGGCGCCGGAAGCGCCACGCGCTAGCCGGACTGTTGATGCCCAACATCTGACAGATACCTTGCTATCCCACGAGACTTGATCTTCCTCTCTTGGGACATCGAGGCTGCACGTGTGGCAAAGTTCTCAACCCGGACAAGAATCTTCGGTGGAACCAACATAGTAGCGGTGGGTGGTCTTGCTTTGCAGTATGTACACGTATTACATGTCGGGGCGGGGGGATTCGAACCCCCGACCTCTTGGTCCCGAACCAAGCGCGCTAGCCGGGCTGCGCTACGCCCCGATCACATGCCTGAAGCCGTCAAAAGATAGCAAGAACCCATCTCAGAATCAACGACTATACGAGCATGAGCGTTGAGACGATTTCGTTCACGACACTCCGCAGAGTGCGCTCCTCACCCATCTCAACCCACTGAATTCTCTTGTCAGCCCTGAACCATGTCATCTGCCGCTTTGCGTAGCGGCGCGTGTTCCGCTTGAAGAGACGGACGAACTCCTCGTAGGAGATTTCTCCTCTTCTATACGCGAACGCTTCGGCATAGCCCACGGTGTTCAAAGCATTGAATCGGTCCGTATACGCTTTGGCCTCCAACGACTCGACCTCGCTCAGAAGCCCTGCTGCAATCATCTGATCACATCGGGCATTGATACGCATGTACAGTTCCTGACGATCCCACTTTAATCCAAACAAGACAGGAGTGAAGTGAATTTCAATCCTGTGTTCCCGGTGCAATCTGGAAATAGGTTGTCCCGTGAGGTGATACACTTCGAGAGCACGCACAATGCGGCGCGGCTTCGTGGGGTCTATCGTGGCTGCGGTTTCGGCGTCAACCCGTCTGAGCTCATCAAGAAGATATGCAAGACGTCCAGATCGTACATGCCTCTCCATCGCTTCCCGAAACTCTTCATCTGCGCCCGGTCCTTCAAAGAATCCATCTACCAGCGAGCGAATGTACAGGCCTGAGCCGCCAACGACCATCGGTGCTTTTCCCCGACGAGCAATATCCTCAATGATCTCACGCCCGCGTGCACCAAACTCCCCGGCGTTGAAGTCGTGGTCAGGCAGCAGTTCATCAACGAAGTAGTGCTTCACCCGTTGCCGCTGTTCGAGTGCTGGTTTGGCCGTCCCAATATCCATGTACCTGTACACCTGACGTGAATCGGCAGAGATGATCTCACCGTGAAGAGCTTCGGCAAGTGCAAGGCCGACCTCCGTCTTCCCGGAACAGGTTGGTCCGACCAGAACGAGAACTTTGGGCTTCGTGTGTGAATGGGCAGGCACGTGGCTTTAGACGTGAAGCCGATGGATGTGTGAAGCTAGAGACGCGGTTGAGAACCCATCAAAAAGGAATTTAACCGCAGACCAGCCCGC